>NZ_JBHMCY010000066.1:0-43821 GCF_042430725.1 Streptomyces cinereospinus
CCTCGGTGCTTTCCAGGATCCCGCTCTCGCGTTTCCCTTTCCGGCGCTTCCGACTTTATCAGAGGTTCTGAGTCGGAATTCCCGCCCCTGCTCCGGAGACTGTCTCCGGCGCACGGAGTGGCCGGGTTCCCGGGGGAGCGAGCCGTAAACGTACTGGAGCGGGGCGCCCCGATGCAAATCGAGGGGCCCCGCTCCAAGTCCGCACGTCCCAGGGGGTCGTGCGCGGGTCAGACCTCCACGACGACCGGCAGGATCATCGGCCTGCGGCGATACCTGTCGGAGACCCACTTGCCCAGCGTGCGCCGGATCAGCTGCTGCATCTGGTGGGGCTCGACGACGCCGTCCTGAGCCGAGCGCTCCAGGACCTCGGTGATCTTCGGCAGGACGTCGACGAAGGCGGCGTCCTCGATGCCGGAGCCGCGGGCCTGGACGTGCGGGCCACCCGTGATCTTGCCGGTGGACGAGTCCATGACGACGAAGACCGAGATGATGCCCTCCTCGCCGAGGATCTTGCGGTCCTTCAGCGCCGGCTCGCCGACGTCGCCGACGGAGAGGCCGTCGACGTAGACGTAACCCGCCTGGACCTTGCCGGAGATCTTGGCCTTGCCCTCGACGAGGTCGACGGCGACGCCGTCCTCGGCGATCACGATGCGGTCGTGCGGGACGCCCGTGAGAGCGCCCAGCTCGGCGTTGGCACGCAGGTGGCGCCACTCGCCGTGGACCGGCATCAGGTTGCGCGGCCGGCAGATGTTGTAGAAGTACAGGAGCTCGCCCGCCGACGCGTGGCCGGAGACGTGGACCTTGGCGTTGCCCTTGTGGACGACGTTGGCGCCCCAGCGGGTGAGGCCGTTGATGACGCGGTAGACCGCGTTCTCGTTGCCGGGGATCAGGGACGACGCCAGGATCACCGTGTCGCCGTCGACGATCCGGATCTGGTGGTCCCGGTTGGCCATGCGCGAGAGCGCGGCCATCGGCTCGCCCTGCGAGCCCGTGCAGACGAGGACGATCTCGCTGTCCGGGAGGTCGTCGAGCGTCCGGACGTCGACGACCAGGCCCGGGGGGACCCGCAGATAGCCGAGGTCTCTGGCGATGCCCATGTTGCGGACCATGGAGCGGCCGACGAAGGCGACCCGGCGGCCGTACTCGTGGGCGGCGTCCAGGATCTGCTGGATGCGGTGGACGTGGCTGGCGAAGCTCGCCACGATGATGCGCCGGCGGGCGGACGCGAAGACCTGCCGCAGAACGTTGGAGATGTCGCGTTCGTGCGGGGTGAACCCGGGGACCTCGGCGTTCGTGGAGTCGCTGAGGAGGAGGTCGATGCCCTCTTCGCTCAGACGTGCGAACGCGTGGAGGTCGGTGAGGCGGTTGTCCAGCGGGAGCTGGTCCATCTTGAAGTCGCCGGTGTGCACGACCATGCCGGCGGGGGTGCGGATGGCGACCGCGAGCGCGTCCGGGATGGAGTGGTTGACCGCGACGAACTCGCAGTCGAAGGGGCCGATGCGCTCGCGGTGGCCCTCGGCGACCTCGAGCGTGTAGGGGCGGATCCGGTGCTCCTGGAGCTTCGCCTCGATCAGGGCGAGGGTCAGCTTGGAGCCGATCAGCGGGATGTCCGGCTTCTCGCGGAGCAGGAAGGGGACGCCGCCGATGTGGTCCTCGTGACCGTGGGTGAGAACGATGCCCTCGATGTCGTCGAGGCGGTCCCGGATGGACGAGAAGTCCGGCAGGATCAGGTCGATTCCGGGCTGCTCCTCCTCGGGGAAGAGCACTCCGCAGTCGACGATCAGCAGGCGGCCGCCGTACTCGAACACGGTCATGTTCCGGCCGATCTCGCCGAGGCCGCCGAGCGGGGTGACCCGCAGGCCGCCTTCGGGGAGCGGCGGGGGCGGGCCGAGTTCAGGATGCGGATGACTCAAAAGACTCTCCTCACCACACACGCCACGTACCGGTGGGGCACGTGGCGCGCATGACGTTCGTGCAGATGCAGTTGTCGTTGTGGGGTGCGGGCACCGGTGGCCCGCGTATTCAGTTGTGAGGTTTGTGCGCGCCCGGTCGGGCGAAGTCCGATGTCAGAGCTGTACCCCGCCGGCGCCAAGATCGATCTTGAGCTGCTCGATCTCCTGGGGTGTGAGTTCCACCATGGGCGGGCGCAGCGGGCCGCCGGGCAGGCCCTGGAGGGCGAGCGCGGCCTTGGTGGTCATGACGCCCTGGGTGCGGAACATGCCCGTGCAGACCGGGAGCAGCTTCTGGTGGATCTCGGTCGCCTTCTGGACGTCCCCACTGGTGTACGCCTCGACCAGCTCGCGCAGCTCCGGGGTGACCACGTGGCCGACGACGGAGACGAAGCCGACGGCGCCCACGGAGAGCAGCGGCAGGTTGAGCATGTCGTCGCCGGAGTACCAGGCGAGGCCGGATCGCGCGATGGCCCAGCTCGCGCGGCCGAGGTCGCCCTTGGCGTCCTTGTTGGCGACGATCCGCGGGTGCTCGGCGAGCCGGACCAGCGTCTCGGTGTTGATCGGGACGCCGCTGCGGCCGGGGATGTCGTAGAGCATGACCGGCAGCTCGGCGGCGTCGGCGACGGCCGTGAAGTGCCGGTAGAGGCCCTCCTGGGGCGGCTTGTTGTAGTAGGGAGTGACGACGAGGAGGCCGTGTGCGCCGGTCTGCTCGGCGGCGCGGGCCAGCTCGATGCTGTGGTGGGTGTCGTTGGTGCCGACACCGGCGACGACGTGGGCGCGGTCGCCCACGGCCTCCAGGACCGCTCGTACGAGGTCCGATTTCTCCGCGTCGCTGGTGGTGGGGGACTCGCCGGTGGTGCCGTTGATGATCAGGCCGTCGTTGCCTGCGTCCACCAGGTGCGCGGCGAGCCGCTGCGCGCCGTCGAGGTCGAGTGCGCCGTCCGCCGTGAAGGGCGTGACCATGGCGGTGAGGACCCGCCCGAAGGGGGTCTGCGGAGTGGAGGTCGGAGCCATGGGTTACACGCTACTCGTTACGCAAGGCCTGGTCTGCCCTCGGGGTGCGGGATAAGTCAGGACAAAGATGGAGCCCGGCACTGCCTGCTCGGGGGTTCAAGCAGTGCCGGGTCCGTTTGATCAGGCTAGATGAACTTAGCTAAATGCCGCAATACGGACACTTCTCCGGGCTGGCCCGTACCTGCGTGCCTGCCGGGGAGCCGGCGGGGAAGTACCTGCGCGTCACGGGGCCACCCGGCCGTTGGCGTTGAAGGCCGCGTACGTGAGCGGCATCAGCCGGGCCCACTCGGCCTCCATCTTCTCGCCGACCATCTCGATCTCCCGCTGCGGGAAGGACGGCACCTTGGCCAGCTCGTGCTGGGTGCGCAGGCCGAGGAAGTGCATCAGCGAGCGCGCGTTGCAGGTGGCGTACATCGAGGAGAACAGGCCGACCGGGAGGACCGCGCGGGCGACCTCGCGGGCCACGCCCTCGGCGAGCAGCTTCTGGTAGGCGGAGTAGGCCTGCTGGTAGGACTCGTCGAAGACGCGGTGCAGCGTGTCGAACTGCGTCGGCGTGCCCTCGACGAAGGTGTACTTGCCGGGGCGCCCCTCCTGGACCAGCTTGCGGGAGGCGTCGGGTACGTAGAAGACCGGCTGGAGCTCGCGGTAGCGGCCGGACTCCTCGTTGTACGACCAGCCGACGCGGTGCCGCATGAACTCCCGGAAGACGAAGATCGGCGCGCTGATCAGGAAGGTCATCGAGTTGTGCTCGAAGGGGCTGCCGTGCCGGTCCCGCATCAGGTAGTTGATCAGGCCCTTCGAACGCTCGGGGTCCTTCTGCAGCTCGGCCAGGGACTGCTCCCCGAGGGTCGAGACGCGCGCGGCGAACAGGACGTCGGAGTCGGAGGCGCTGGACTTCACCAGTTCGACCGTGACGTCACTGCGCAGGGTGATGTCGGCGTGGGGGGCGTCGGCGGAGGTCAAGAGGGTCCTTCCATCACGGCTGGAGTGCGCCGACCACTTTACTCAGTGCCCGGTGCGCGGATTTTCCCGGTAAGCGGGCACTTCGCCGGGTACTCGCGCGTCTGTCTTGGTGACCGTCACTCGTGCGAGACCGATTCCTCAGAGATCAGAGAGGAGCAGGACCCCCGATGTTCCGTCGGCGTGAACCCGTACCCTTCGCCTTCCTCGCCGAGGCGGAGCGGTTCCGCAGCAATGTCACTCCCCCGCCCCGCGAGCGGGCGAGCGCCGGGGAGGTGGCCGGGCGCTGGCTCATGGGGCTCACCATCGTGGCCGGGCTCGTCGGCTCCCTGGTGATCGGGACACCGGCCCTGGAGCTGGACCGTTCGGCCACGCCGGCGCAGCAGTCCCAGGCGTCCGACGGGCGCTGAGCGGGCCTGACTCGGACGGACCCCCAAGGGTGGTGGGCGGGGGCACGGATCGATAGCCTCACCGGGCACAGCCCATGCATGGATGAGTGAGGACCCAGCCGTGCCCCTGCCCTTTCTGACGGCCGACCGCGCCTTCGACACGACGGAAGACGTCGCGCTGCCGTTCGACGACCGCGACCGCTGGCGGCGCCCCTACCGCCCCGGTCCCTGGCGGGTGGGTGCGGCCGCGATCTGGCTGCTGCTCGCCTCCTACGTCCTGTTCGCCGCGGTGATCATCGCGCTGACCGGCACGCTGCCCGCCGCCGGTGCGGTGTTCGGCATCGCGCTGGCGATCATCGCCGTGGCCCTGCGGCTGCTGCGCACGGGGGTGTGGGTGAGCGCGCACGGGCTGCGTCAGGTGCGCCTGCTGCACACCCGGACGCTGCCGTGGGAGCGGGTCACCGCCGTGCGGACGGTGCAGCAGCCGGTGCGCTGGCTGGGACTGCCGCGGACGGTGCAGGGGCAGGCGCTGATCCTGGTCCGCGCGGGCCGTACCGCGGACGACGCGCCGTACCTGCTGACCACGCACAGCGCCGACTTCCTGGCCCGGCCCGGGGCGTTCGACCGGGCGGCGGACGCGGTGGAGGCGTGGGCCGAGGAGTACCAGCGGGACTGAGTCACCCGTGCGGGCCGGCACGCGGGGTGCCGGCCGGTGTCAGGTCCGGACGGGCCTGCCGTCGTGGAGGGCGATCGCCCGCTGCATCGCCTTGCGGGCGCGCGGGGTGTCGCGGGCGTCGTGGTAGGCGACGGCCAGCCGGAACCACGTGCGCCAGTCGTCCGGCGCCGCCTCCGTCTCGGCCTTGCGCCGGGTGAAGACCTCGTCGGCCGAGTCGCGGTCGACGCGGCCGCTGGGCAGACGCCTCAGTTCGTCGACCGGCAGGCCGCCCTCGGCGTCGAGTTCGGCGGCGAGCCGGTTGGCCCGGCGGACGAACTGGGTGTTCTTCCACAGGAACCACAGGCCGATGAACGGCAGGACCAGCACCGCGACACCGAAGGCGACGGCGATCGGCGAGCCGGTGCGGATGAGCAGCACGCCCCGGCTGCCGACCAGGACGAAGTAGAAGACCAGGACGGCAGCCGTGAGGAGGTAGGAGAGCTTCGCGCGCATGAGGGTCCGGCTCAGCCCAGGTCCAGGAAGTGTTCCAGGCCGATGGTGAGGCCCGGGGTGCTCACCACGCGGCGCGCGCCGAGCAGGATGCCCGGCATGAAGCTGCTGTGGTGCAGCGAGTCGTGCCGGACGGTGAGAGTCTCGCCCTCGCCGCCGAGCAGGACCTCCTGGTGCGCGAGCAGCCCGCGCAGGCGCACGGCGTGCACCGGCACGCCGTCGACGCTGGCGCCGCGCGCCCCCTCCAGGGCCGTGACCGTGGCGTCCGGCGCGGGCGCCGAGCCGGCCTTGGCGCGGGCCGCGGCGATGAGCTGGGCGGTGCGGGTGGCGGTGCCGCTGGGGGCGTCGACCTTGTTGGGGTGGTGCAGCTCGACGACCTCGACGGACTCGAAGTAGGGCGCGGCGATCTGCGCGAACTTCATGGTGAGCACGGCGCCGACGGAGAAGTTCGGCGCGATCAGCACGCCCGTCTCCGGCGACCGCTCCAGCCAGCCGCGCAGCTGCGCGAGGCGCTCGTCGGTCCAGCCCGTCGTACCGACGACGGCGTGGATCCCGTGCCGTACGCAGTAGTCGAGGTTGTCCATCACCGAGGCGGGGGTGGTGAGCTCGACGGCGACCTGGGCACCGGAGGCGGTCAGCGCCTCCAGGTCGTCGCCCCGGCCGAGGGCGGCGACCAGTTCCATGTCGTCGGCGGCGTCGACGGCTCGTACCGCCTCCGAACCGATCCGGCCCTTGGCACCGAGGACCGCCACGCGCAGCTTGCTCATAGTGTTGATTCCTTACCGACGTACCGGATACGGGTGTCAGGCGACGGCATCGTGCAGACGCGATGCCTGCTTGTCCTTCAGCGGGCCGATGACCGACAGCGAGGGCCGCTGTCCCAGGATGTCGCGCGCGACCGCGCGGACGTCGTCCGGGGTCACCGCCGCGATCCGGGCCAGCATGTCGTCGACGGACATCTGCTCGCCCCAGCACAGCTCGCTCTTGCCGATACGGTTCATCAGCGCGCCGGTGTCCTCCAGGCCGAGGACCGTGGAGCCGCGGAGCTGGCCGACGGCGCGGTCGAGCTCGTCGTCGGACAGGCCGTGCTCGGCGACGTGGTCGAGTTCGTCGCGGCAGATCCTCAGCACGTCGTGCACCTGGCTGGGACGGCAGCCGGCGTACACGCCGAACAGGCCGCAGTCGGCGAAGCCGGAGGTGTACGAGTAGACGCTGTAGGCGAGGCCCCGCTTCTCCCGCACCTCCTGGAAGAGCCGGGACGACATGCCGCCGCCGAGGGCGGTGTTGAGCACGCCCAGGGCCCAGCGGCGGTCGTCCGTGCGGGCCAGGCCCGGCATGCCGAGCACGACGTGGGCCTGCTCGGTCTTGCGGCCGAGCAGCCGGACGCGGCCGGCGGTACGGACGGCCCGGCGGCCGTCGCGCGGGGCGACGGGCTGGGCGGCGCCGTCCTCCAGGGCGCCGGCCTGCTCGAAGGCGGCGCGGACCAGGCGTACGACCTTGTTGTGGTCGATGTTGCCGGCGCAGGCGACCACGAGGTGGGTGGGGTCGTAGTGCTTCTTGTAGAAGCGGCGGATGCGGTCGGCGGTGAGCGCGTTGACCGTGTCGACCGTGCCGAGGACCGGGCGGCCGAGCGGGTTGTCGCCGAACATCGTGTGCGCGAACAGGTCGTGCACGCAGTCGCTCGGGTCGTCCTCGGTCATCGCGATCTCTTCGAGGATCGCGCCGCGCTCGACGTTCACGTCGTCCTCGAGGATGAGCGAGCCGGTCAGCATGTCGCAGACGACGTCGATGGCGAGCGGCAGGTCGGCGTCGAGCACGCGTGCGTAGTAGCACGTGTACTCCTTCGCCGTGAACGCGTTCATCTCGCCGCCGACCGCGTCGAGGGCGGCGGAGATGTCCAGCGCGCTGCGCCGCTGGGTGCCCTTGAAGAGCAGGTGCTCCAGGTAGTGCGTGGCGCCGTTCAGGGACGGCGTCTCGTCGCGGGAGCCGACGTGCGCCCAGATGCCGAAGGTGGCGGAGCGCACGGAGGGCAGGGTCTCGGTGACGATCCGCAGGCCGCCGGGGAGGGTGGTCCTGCGGACGGTGCCGATGCCGGCGGTGCCCTTGATGAGCGTTTGGGTACGGGCGACGGCCCGCGCCTCCGAGGAGGAGCGGGCCGTCGCCCTGGCGCTACGGGACGTCACTGGTCGGCGTCGTCCTTCGACTCGTCGGCGCCGCCGTCGGTCTCGCCCTCGATGACCGGAATCAGGGAGAGCTTGCCGCGGGAGTCGATCTCGGCGATCTCGACCTGGACCTTGTGGCCCACGCCGAGCACGTCCTCGACGTTCTCCACGCGCTTGCCGCCGGCCAGCTTGCGGATCTGCGAGATGTGCAGCAGGCCGTCCTTGCCGGGCAGCAGGGAGACGAAGGCCCCGAACGTGGTGGTCTTCACGACCGTGCCCAGGTAGCGCTCGCCGACCTCGGGCATCGTCGGGTTGGCGATGCCGTTGATCGTGGCGCGGGCGGCCTCGGCGGACGGGCCGTCGGCGGCACCGATGTAGATCGTGCCGTCGTCCTCGATGGTGATCTCGGCGCCCGTGTCCTCCTGGATCTGGTTGATCATCTTGCCCTTGGGGCCGATGACCTCGCCGATCTTGTCGACCGGGATCTTCACGGTGATGATCCGCGGCGCGTTCGGGGACATCTCGTCGGGCCGGTCGATGGCCTCCATCATCACGTCGAGGATGTGGAGACGCGCGTCGCGGGCCTGCTTGAGGGCGGCGGCGAGCACGGAGGCCGGGATGCCGTCCAGCTTGGTGTCGAGCTGGAGGGCGGTCACGAACTCCTTGGTGCCGGCGACCTTGAAGTCCATGTCGCCGAAGGCGTCCTCCGCACCGAGGATGTCGGTGAGGGTGACGTAGTGCGTCTCGCCCTCGATCTCCTGGGAGATCAGGCCCATGGCGATACCGGCGACCGGGGCCTTCAGCGGCACACCGGCGTTCAGCAGCGACATGGTGGAGGCGCAGACCGAGCCCATGGACGTCGAGCCGTTGGAGCCGAGGGCCTCGGACACCTGACGGATCGCGTACGGGAACTCCTCGCGGGTCGGCAGGACCGGGACCAGGGCGCGCTCGGCGAGAGCGCCGTGGCCGATCTCGCGGCGCTTGGGGGAGCCGACGCGGCCGGTCTCGCCGGTGGAGTACGGCGGGAAGTTGTAGTTGTGCATGTAGCGCTTGCGGGTCACCGGGGAGAGGGTGTCCAGCTGCTGCTCCATGCGGAGCATGTTCAGGGTGGTGACGCCCAGGATCTGGGTCTCGCCACGCTCGAACAGCGCGGAGCCGTGCACCCGCGGGATCGCCTCGACCTCGGCGGCCAGGGTGCGGATGTCGGTGACACCGCGGCCGTCGATGCGCTTCTTCTCCTTGATGACGCGCTCACGGACCAGGGACTTGGTCAGCGAGCGGTACGCGGCGGAGATCTCCTTCTCGCGGCCCTCGAACTCCGGCAGGAGCTTCTCGGCGGCGAGGGTCTTCACGCGGTCCAGCTCGGCCTCGCGCTCCTGCTTGCCGGCGATGGTGAGCGCCTGGGCGAGCTCGGGCTTGACCGCGGCCGCCAGGGCCTCCAGGACGTCGTCCTGGTGGTCGAGGAAGATCGGGAACTCGGCGGTCGGCTTGGCGGCCTTCGCGGCGAGGTCCGACTGGGCCTTGCAGAGCACCTTGATGAAGGGCTTCGCGGCGTCCAGACCGGCGGCGACGACGTCCTCGGTGGGGGCCTCGGCGCCGCCCTCGACCAGCTTGACGGTCTTCTCGGTGGCCTCGGCCTCGACCATCATGATCGCGACGTCGCCGTCCTCCAGGACGCGGCCCGCGACGACCATGTCGAAGACGGCGTCCTCGAGCTCGGTGTGCGTCGGGAAGGCCACCCACTGGCCGCGGATCAGCGCGACGCGGACGCCGCCGATCGGGCCGGAGAAGGGCAGGCCGGCCAGCTGCGTGGACGCGGACGCGGCGTTGATCGCGACGACGTCGTACAGGTGGTCGGGGTTGAGCGCCATGATCGTGGCGACGACCTGGATCTCGTTGCGCAGGCCCTTCTTGAAGGACGGGCGCAGCGGGCGGTCGATGAGGCGGCAGGTGAGGATGGCGTCCTCGGAAGGGCGGCCCTCACGGCGGAAGAAGCTGCCGGGGATCTTGCCGGCGGCGTACATCCGCTCCTCGACGTCCACCGTGAGCGGGAAGAAGTCGAGCTGGTCCTTGGGGTTCTTGGAGGCGGTGGTGGCCGACAGCACCATGGTGTCGTCGTCCAGGTACGCCACGGCGGAACCGGCGGCCTGCTTGGCCAGGCGGCCCGTCTCGAACCGGATGGTACGGGTGCCGAAGGCGCCGTTGTCGATGACGGCCTCGGCGTAGTGGGTCTCGTTCTCCACTAGGTTTTCTCCTCGTCCTCGTCCCTCCTCGCCCGTGTGGCGGGGGGACGGTGGCGGAGAAGCGCTCCGTCTGGTGCGGGCCGGTCTTCGATCGAAGCACCCGGGGCTCGCTTCCCCCCGGGGGCCACTACCGAGGACCGGCGGCGGCGCGGTGCGCTCCTCCTCGTTCGTCCTGTGATTCCGCCATACCCCGGTGGAGCGCGGAATCACGCTGTGTCGTGCGTATTGCGTTGTGCTACCACACTACAAAGGGGCGGTGACACTCCGCACGTACAGCAAAGGGAGCGGTCCCCTCGTCGTGGGGACCGCTCCCTTCACGGCGTCTTACTTGGCGCCCGCCGCACCGCGGCGGATGCCGAGGCGGTCGACCAGCGCACGGAAGCGCTGGATGTCCTTCTTGGCGAGGTACTGCAGCAGCCGGCGGCGCTGGCCGACCAGGATCAGCAGACCACGGCGGGAGTGGTGGTCGTGCTTGTGGGTCTTGAGGTGCTCCGTCAGGTCGGAGATCCGACGGGAGAGCAGAGCGACCTGGACCTCGGGAGAGCCGGTGTCACCCTCCTTGGTACCGAACTCGGAGACGATCTGCTTCTTCGTAGCGGCGTCGAGCGACACGCGTACTCCTCATGGTCTGAGAATGGCCACCGAGTGCCCCCGGTCTGCGTCTCGGGGGATCTTCCGTGACTCGGAAGGCGGGATCCGCTGGGCGCGGCCTCCAGAGCAGGGCTCCGGGGACGCGTACACATACGGCCGTCACTCAGGGTACCAGCAGGTGAGCACCGCTCCGTCAACGGTGCCCGAAGCGCCCTGCCGGCGGCGGGGCGGCCACTAGGGTGAGCCGTCGGATCGGCATCGGTGTGCACGTCGGGAAGGGGTCGCTGGTCAATGGCGGAGACGGAAGCGGAGATCAGGGCACGCAAGGAACGGGAGCGGGACGAGCTGTACGCGCTCGACATCTCGGGCGTCGAGTGGCACAGCGCGCCGGGAACCGAGGAGCACGAGGAGCGGGTCGAGATCGCGTACCTGCCCGGCGGCGCCGTGGCCATGCGGTCCTCACTCGATCCCGGGACCGTGCTGCGGTACACGGAGGCGGAGTGGCGGGCGTTCGTGCTGGGAGCGCGGGACGGGGAGTTCGACCTGGAGCCGGCGCCGCGCCCCGCGGGACCCGCGGAGCGGTAGCCGCCGCGGCGGCCGGTGCGCGCCGGCCGCCGCCGGCCGGGGCCGCCGCTCAGGTGCCGCGGCGCGCGTTGCTCTCGATGCCGAGGACCAGGTAGATCCACGCCTTCCCGGAGGGCGGGCCGTCGACCCGCTTGACGCCGAAGAAGAGGCGTCCGTCCTGCACGACGACGTAGTTGTGCTCCGTCATCGTCATCAGCTCGGCCTCCGCGGGCAGGTCGAAGGAGAAGTACGGCGTCTCCCTGCCGGTCTCGGGGTCCAGGCTCACGAGCGCGTTGGGCGCGATGTGGTCGCCGGTCTCGCGCAGGGCGAGCAGCCGGCCGCCGCTCATCCGCACCGGGTAGAGCAGCGAGCCGGGACCGGAGTCGAACTTCTTCGTGGTCCGCCCGGTGGCCAGGTCGAAGCCGATGACCCAGTTGGAGTTGGCCGCCTCGCCCGACTCCTTGCTGCGCAGGAAGACCTGGCCTGCGCCGACGGCGATGGTCGGGCAGTCGTCGACGACCAGGTAGTCGTCGTACGCGCACTCCCCCACGTACGTGCCGCTCTGCAGGCGGATCGTGGCGCGGGCCTTGCCCTCGGCGTCGAAGGAGAGCAGCTCGGATATGCCGATCTCGCCGGCCTGGACGGCGAGGACGGCCGGTTCGGCGGACGGGACGGTCAGGTCGCGGATGCCCTTGGCGGCGGAGTACGTCCACAGGACCTCGCCCGTGCGTGGGTCCACCTTGCGGGCCTTGTAGGCGACGCTCTCCAGTGAGCCGGCCGGGAGGCCGTCGTCGTCGACGACGCACCGCTGGCGGACGATCAGCGCGCCGCCGCCGGCCGCGCCCATGTCCTGGCAGGGCCCGGTGGAAGTGGTGCGCCACAGCCGCTCGCCGGTGTCCATGGCGTACGCGTCGGTGCCGCCGCCCCAGGTCAGGACGACGGTGCCGTGGGTGAGGGTCACACTCGGCGTGTCCTGGTAGTCGCCGCTGACGGGCAGCTCCGCGGAGTCGCCGGCGGCGGAGGCGGGGAACTCGCCCGACCAGACCTCGCGGCCGTCGTCCAGGTCGAAGAACGCCACGTGGTCGCAGAGCGCGTCCTCGTCCTCGCTCGCCCGGAACAGCACGGCCGTGCGGTGGTCGCCGGTGACATGGCGGGTGTACCCGCAGATCGGGCCGGCGAGGGAGAGCTTCCACCGCTCGTCGCCGGGTACGGCGTCGCTGCCGACGGCCAGGCCGAGGACGGTCTTGTTGACGCCCTTGGCGAGGATCTTGTCCGTGGCCCACATGCCGGGCATCTCGTAGTGCTCGCCGGAGGTGAGGTCGTCCACGGAGAACCGGAAGGCCATCTTTCCGATGGTGCTCGCGGGCGGTGCCTCGACCGTCTGCCGCACGTCGAGGCGGCCCTGTCCGGCGGTGCTGCGCGGCCCGGTCCCGCTGTCGTCGCCGGCTCCGCCCCACAGGAGCCGGCCGCCGATGCCGAGTGCCACGGCGAGGACGACGGCGAGTGGCCACACCAGCAGCTTCCGGCGGCGCCGGACGCGGGCGGCCTCCGCGGACGTCGCGGACTGGGTGTAGACGGACGGGGGCGGGCCGAAGCTCACGCTCGAAGTTCCTTTCCGTGCCGGGCAGGTGGGTGGGGCGCCGGCTTCCCGCCGTGCCGGGCGGGCGGGCGGCCGCCGGTCGGTTGACGAAGCCTGTGCCGAAACATGAAGCCTGTGTCGAGTCCGTGCCGCAGTCTGTTTCGCAGCCTGGGTCGAGTCCGTGCCGCAGTCTGTTCCGCAGCCTGGGTCGAGTCCGTGCCGCAGTCTGTTCCGCAGCCCGTGTCGAGTCCGTGCCGCAGTCTGTTCCGCAGCCCGTGTCGAGTCCGTGCCGAAGCCGGAGTCGTAGCCCGGGTCGAGTCCGTACCGAAGCCGGCATCGAAGCCCGGGTCGAGTCCGTACCGGGGCCGGAGTCGGAGCCCGCGGTCGCCGGTTTCAGCTCGTCATCGCCCGGGCGGCGGCGTACACGTCGAAGACGGCCAGTGCCAGCGGCACCAGGGTGAGCAGGACGAAGCCCTCGGCGATCTCCGTGAAGCGTCCCCAGAACGGGGTGACGCCGCCGCGCGAGGCGATCAGGCCGATCGCGGTGACGACGGCGGACACCGCCGCGACCGCCGCCACCAGCCAGATCGTACGGACGTCCAGGTCGGTGCGGTCGCCCGTGAGGGCGTCGCGGACCGCCGGCAGGGGCGGGTTGAGCGCCAGCCCGATGCCGAGCAGCACCAGGGAGCCCAGCCCGGCGGCGAGGAGAGGGGCGACCTGGGCGGTGTAGCGGAAGAGCTGGGCGCGCATCAGCAGGGCGACGCCCACGGCGAGGGCGAGCAGCCGGGACCAGACGTTCTCGGCGAAGCCGAGGACCGCGCAGGCGCCCACCGCGACGAGCGCGCAGCCGCCGACCAGGCCGACCAGGAGTTCGTGGCCGCGGCGTACCTGGGCGGTGATCCGCTCGATGTCGACCGGCTCCTGGGGGGCGGGCTCGGCGCCGTACGCGCTGCGCGGGGCGGAGGCCTGGGCGTCGAAACCGATGGGGAGCCGGGCGAAGCGCAGGGACAGACCGGGCAGGAAGGCCAGGGCGCCCACCGCGACGGGCGCGCAGACCGCGGCGGTCTCGGACGGCGTCCACCGCGCGAGGATGCCCGCGAACACGGCGGCCAGGGCCGCCCCGGAGGCGACCAGGCAGGCGACGAACGGGCCGTCGCCGCCGGGCGAGCACAGGGTGAGCAGTACGGCGGCGAGCAGCACCGCCGCGCAGGCCAGCAGGAACTGGAGCTTGCCGACACCCTGGCCGTCGGCGAGCGGCAGCAGCCCGGAGCCGGCCACCCCGACGTTCGGCAGGGCGCCCAGTCCCAGGGCGACGGCGGAGGACCGGTCGTCGTAGACGCGGGCCCGCACGCAGGCGAGGGCGACGAGCAGGACACCGGCGACGGCGGCGAGGACGCCGGGCAGCGCGTGCATGTCGTGGCGCGGGTCGCCCGTCCAGGCCACGAAGGCGAGCAGCACCGGCAGCACGCCGCCGCCGACGAGGCCCGCGGCCCGGGTCAGCTCGCCGCCCCACAGGGTGTGCTCGCGGGTCACGGCCGAGGCGACCGCGTCGGACACGTCGTCGTGGACGGCGGGCGGCAGCGATGCGGAGAACGGGCGCAGCGTGAGGAGTTCGCCGTCCAGGATGTGCTGGGCGGTGAAGGAGCGCGAGCCGTCGAGGACCCTGCCGTCCCGGCGTACGAGGTGGTAGCCGACCGGCGCGCCCGGGGCGGGGCTCTGCCGGGCGAGCCTGAGGACCTCCGGGTAGAGGTCGACGACCGGGACGTCGTCGGGCAGGGCCACGTCGATCCTGCTGTCGGGCGCGACGATCGTGACCCGGCAGAAGCCGAGCCCGCTCCTGGCGGCGGCGCCCGTTCCGGGTCCCCCCGCGGTGGCTGCCGTGGAGGCCGTGATGCTCACCTGCTGCTCCCCCTCAGTGGTGGTTCCGGGTCGGCGGTGTGAAGGAACTGCGCCGGTTCGCGCACCGGGTGACCGGTGGGTGCGGCCGGGCGGCCGTACCGGCCCGGCAGGGCGCCGAAGCGCGCGGAATGTCCCGCCTTACGGTCCCCGTCCCGCATGTGCTCACGCGAACATCCGGCACCTTACCGCCCCCTGGTCACACAAGAAGTCAGTAGGATCACGCGGCGGCCTGCGTCCGCCTGACACGGGGTGGCGGACGGTACTTACCGCGGCCGGCAAGGGAATTGGTGAGCAGTGAGCCACATCGTCGTCAAGCGTCCGCCGCGGTCGCTGCCGTCCGAGGTGCCCACGGGCGAGATCGCCGTACAGCCTCCGCCCGAGTTGCCGCGGGGGCATCAGGAGAGCGTGCTGATGCAACTCCTGCCGACGCTCGGCATGGGTGGCTCGGTGGTCTTCTTCTTCACGAGCGGGCAGCCGTTCATGCGGATCATGGGCATGGTCATGATCGCCTCGACCGTCGCCATGTCCGTGGCCATGGTGGTGCGCTACCGGCGCGGCGCCCAGGGGCAGTTGGCGGACCTGCGCCGGGACTACCTGGGCTACCTGGCCCGGATCCGCCGCACCACGCTCGCCACCGCGCGGGCCCAGCGGGACGCGCAGTACTACCTGCACCCCTCCCCCGACCAGCTGTGGGCGCTGGTCGCCGAGGGCAGCCGGGTGTGGGAACGGCGGCCCGGCGACGAGGACTTCGCCCAGGTCCGCATCGGCCTGGGACCCCAGGCACTGGCCACCGCGCTGGTCGCCCCGGAGACCGGGCCCGCCGAGCAGCTGGAGCCGCTGACGGCGGGTGCGCTGCGCCGCTTCCTCGCCGTCCACGGCACCCTGGACGACCTCCCGATGGCCGTCTCCCTGCGGGCCTTCGGCCGGCTGACGATCAGCGGCGAGCCGCAGTCGGTACGGTCCTGCGCGCGCGCCCTGGCCGCTTCGCTGGCCGCGCTGCACTCCCCCGAGGACCTGGTCCTCGTCGTCGCCGCGGGCCGCGAGGAGCTGGCGCACTGGGAGTGGGCCAAGTGGCTGCCGCACGTGCAGGCGCCGGACGCCGTGGACGGCGCGGGCAGCCGCCGTCTGATCGGCACGGACATCCGTGAGCTGGAGAACCTGATCGCGTCCCGGCTCGGCGGCCGCCCCCGCTTCCACCCGAACGCCGCGCCCGTGCCGGACGAGCCGCACGTCGTCGTCCTCCTCGACGGCGTCTCGCTCCCCGCCGACTCGCTGCTGGCCGGACCCGAGGGACTGCTGGGCGTGACGGTCCTGGACGTCGTCCCCGGCGAGCCGGCCGGGACCGGCGGCGACCTCTCCGTCGTCGTACGGCCTGGCGCGCTGCGCCTGGAGTCGGCGCACGGTGCCGTCTACGAGGGGACGCCCGACACCCTGTCGTACGAGTCCGCGGAGGTGCTCGCCCGGCAGCTGGCCCCGCTGCGGATGGCCTCCGGCGGGGACGACGACGAACCGCTGCTGGCCGAGCTGGACTTCACCGACCTGCTCAACCTCGGTGACGCGGCGTCCGTCGACACCCGGCGCACCTGGCGGCCGCGTTCGCTGGCCGAGCGGCTGCGGGTGCCGATCGGCGTCGGTGAGGACGGCCGCCCCGTGATGCTCGACCTCAAGGAGGCGGCCCAGGAGGGCATGGGCCCGCACGGGCTGTGCGTGGGCGCGACCGGTTCCGGCAAGTCGGAGTTGCTGCGCACGCTGGTGCTGGGCCTGGCGGTCACCCACTCCTCGGAGACCCTGAACTTCGTCCTCGCCGACTTCAAGGGCGGCGCCACCTTCGCCGGCATGGCGCGGATGCCGCACGTCGCGGCCGTGATCACCAACCTGGCGGACGACCTGACCCTGGTCGACCGCATGGGCGACTCCATCCGCGGCGAGCTCAACCGCCGCCAGGAGATGCTGCGGAACGCGGGCAACTACGCCAACATCCACGACTACGAGAAGGCCCGGGCGGCGGGCGCGCCCCTGCGGCCCCTCCCCTCGCTGGTCCTGGTGATCGACGAATTCAGCGAACTGCTCACGGCGAAGCCGGACTTCATCGAGATGTTCGTGCAGATCGGCCGGATCGGCCGGTCGCTCGGCGTGCACCTGCTGCTGGCCTCGCAGCGCCTGGAGGAGGGCCGGCTGCGCGGCCTGGAGACCTATCTGTCGTACCGCATCGGCCTGCGCACCTTCTCGGCCGCCGAGTCGCGCGCGGCGCTGGGCGTGCCCGACGCCTACGAACTGCCGAACGTGCCCGGCTCCGGCTTTCTCAAGTTCGGCACCGACGAGATGGTGCGGTTCAAGGCGGCGTACGTCTCCGGGGCCTACCGCTCCGGCCCGCAGCGCCCGGCGCCCGGCGGCGGGCCGCTGCCGGTGGACCGGCGGCCGGTGCTGTTCACGGCGGCCGAGGTGCCGGTGCGGTACGCGCGGGCGGCGCCGCGTGCATCGGCCGGGGACGGGCCGCAGGCCGACGAGGCCCTCGCGGACACGGTGCTCGACGTGATCGTGCGCCGGCTGGAGGCGCAGGGCCCGGCGGCCCACCAGGTGTGGCTGCCGCCGCTGGACAGCCCGCCGTCGCTCGACGCGCTGCTGCCCGGGCTGACCGCGGTACCGGACCGGGGCCTGACCCAGCCCGGCTACGAGGGCGCGGGCCGGCTGGTCGTACCGGTGGGCCTGGTCGACAAGCCGTACGAGCAGCGCCGCGACGCGCTGTGGACGGACTTCTCCGGCGCGGCCGGCCACCTGCAGGTCCTCGGCGGCCCGCAGTCCGGCAAGTCGACCCTGCTGCGCTCGCTGATCTGCTCCTTCGCCCTCACCCACACGCCGTACGAGGTCCAGTTCTACGGCCTCGACTTCGGCGGCGGCGGCATGGCGGCGGTGGCCGGGCTGCCGCACGTGGGCGGGGTGGCCTCGCGGCTGGACCCGGAGCGGGTGCGGCGCACGGTGGCCGAGGTGTACGGCGTGCTGACCCGCCGCGAGGAGTACTTCCGCTCGGCCGGGATCCCGTCGATCGGCGAGTTCCGGGCCCGGCGGGCACGGGGCGAGATCTCCGTCACGGACCAGCCGTGGGGCGACGTCTTCCTGGTGATCGACGGGTGGGGCAACTTCAAGGCGGACCACGAGACGCTGGAGCCGATCGTCCTGGAGATGGCGGCGCGCGGCCTCGGCTACGGCATCCACGTCGTGCTGACCGCGTCGCGGTCGATGGAGGTCCGGGCGAACCTCAAGGACCACCTGATGAACCGGCTGGAGCTGCGGCTCGGCGACACCATGGACTCCGAACTGGACCGCAAGGTGGCCGCCAACGTCCCGGTGGGCGTGCCCGGCCGCGGTCAGTCGCCGCAGAAGCTGCACTTCATGGCGGCGGTGCCGCGCATCGACGGGCTCACCTCCGACACGGACCTCGCCGACGCCACGCAGGCGCTGGCCGCGGAGGTGGCCCGCCACTGGCAGGCGCCGCCCGCCCCAGAGGTACGCCTGCTGCCCCGCGAGTTCCCGGCGAGCCGGCTGCCGCCGGGCGACCGCTTCCCGAGCCGGGGTGTCGCCTTCGCCCTGGACGAGAACGACCTCGAACCGGTCTTCGTCGACTTCGAGCAGGACCCGTTCTTCCTCGTCTTCGGCGAGAGCGAGTCGGGCAAGTCGAACCTGCTGCGGCTGCTGATCAAGCAGCTGACGGAGCGCTACTCGGGCGACGAGTGCAAGCTGTTCGTGGTGGACAACCGGCGCTCCCTGCTGGACGCCACGCCGTCCTCCCACCTGGCCGAGTACATCCCGATGTCCAACGCCATGGACCACCACATGTCCGCCCTCGCCAACCTGATGCAGCGGCGCACCCCGACCGCGGACGTGACGGCGCAGCAGCTGCGCGACCGCAGCTGGTGGCAGGGGCCGACGGTGTACGTCGTCATCGACGACTACGACCTGGTGTCGACCTCCAGCGGGAACCCGCTGGCCGGGCTGACCGAGTTGCTCCCCTTCGCCCGGGACGTCGGCGTCCGCTTCGTCCTCGCCCGCTCCACGGCCGGCGCGGGCCGCGCCGCGTACGAGCCCTTCCTGCAGCGCGTCAAGGAACTGGGCGCGCAGGGAGTGGTACTGGCGGGCGACCCCGGCGAGGGCGACGTCCTCGGCGGCGTGCGGCCGCGGGCGATGCCGGCGGGGCGGGGGGTCTTCGTTTCTCGGCGGAGGGGGAGGGGGTTGGTGCAGGTGGGGTTGGTGTCGGACGGGGTGTGACACCAGGCCGAGAGGCGACGGAGAGAGTCGTCCTCGGCGTCTTGGTACCGGTCGGCCCGTGGAGTCGTTCGAACCGAGTTGACGGGTCGCGCCGGTTGGTAGCGTTGCGGAACTGTTCCGTCCGCAGGACGGGCTTACGGGGAAACGGGGAGGAGCCACGCGTGGCGTGGGACGAGTGGGAGCAGCTCAAGACCGCGGCGGCGGAGCAGCACAGCGCCGGCATGCGACTGAACCAGGTACCGGCCGGCCCGGGTGGCGACTCCGGCACGCTCGTGTCGAACAAGCCGGCCTGGTCCAAAGCCGGTCAGGATGTCGGGGCGCTCCGTGACGACATCAGCAAGGCGGTGAGCCTCCTGACGGACGGCCAGAAGGGCGTCGCCGACGTCGCGGGCTGTCTGACGGCACGTGCGCAGAAGGACGTCTACGAGTCGTGGCGACGCTACGTCAAGGACGTCAGCGGGCGCTGCGGCCGGCTCTCGGGCCTGCTGGAGAAGGCGGGCAGTGATCAGCTGAGGACCGATGAGGCGGTCGAAGCAGAGATCGCACACCTCAAGGTCGCCTACGCGGACACCCCCGCTGTGGGCGGTCAGGACAAGGGGCGGTAGCAGGACACCATGGACCTCGCGACGCTGAAAGCGCTCAAGCCGACCGAGTACGCGGAAGCGGCCGACGGATACCGCGGCACCTCGGACATGGCGAGCGCGGCGAAGGACCGCATCGAGAACCAGATCGCCGTGGCCATGAGAAAGTCCCTCAAGGGCGAGGCCGCTACCGCGGCGGTCAGGCAACTGGGGCAACTGGCGGAGAACTTCCACTACATCCAGGTCGAGTGCGGTCTCGTCAGCACGGCACTGGAGGCGTTCTCGTACGAAGTGGCAGCCGCCAAGAGCAGGCTGGACGCGGCGCTTGAGGGCGCGAAGGCCGCGCGGCTCGTCGTGAACGCCGACGGTTCGATCACCTATCCGCCCGGTGGGCAGAAGACCGAGGACGGGAAGGTCCCCGAGGGCGGCACCGTGAGCGGCCTTACGGATGGCACGGCCTCCGCGGTGGGTCGCCAGGCTGCCAACTTCGACCCCAACCCCAACCACCGGCTCGCACAGGACTACGCGGACCAGATCGCCGCCGCCCTCAAGGAGGCGACCGAGGCCGACGAGAAGTGGGCACCGAAGCTGCGTGCCCTGAAGGCGGACGACGATCTCACCGTCTCCGACAAGGACTGGGCCGATGCGTCCTCCGACACGAGCGGGGTGAGTGACGCGGGCAAGGCCTACCTCGACTCTCTGCCTCAGCCCCCCAAGGACGGCAGTCCCCAGGGCAACGCGCAGTGGTGGGGTGGGCTGTCCGCGGAGGAGCAGGCCGCATGGATCTCCTTGCAGCCGACTGCGGTGGGCGCGCTCGACGGGCTGCCCGCCGCCGTCCGGGACGAAGCCAACCGCATCGTGTTGGACGAGACCCGGGGCCGGGTGCAGACAGAGCTGAACTCGATCCCGAAGCCGCCGGCCAACGAATGGACCTGGATGTCCGCCGGAGGCTATCCGTCCAAAGTGCACACCGATGAGTGGATGGCGTGGCACAACAAGTACGGCGACCGGTACGACCAGCTCACCAGATCCCTCAAGGGCATGCAGTCCATCGAGAATCGCTTCGACGCGACCGGGACGAACCGGCTCCCCGAGGCCTATCTCCTGGGGTTCAGTGCCGACGGGGACGGCCGTGCGATCATCGCCAACGGGAATCCCGACACCGCGGACCACCGGGCGGTCTACGTCCCGGGTACGACGGCCGACCTGGACAGCATCGAGGGCGACATCAACCGGATGGTCAGTGTCTGGCGCAGAGCCAATGACGAGGCCGACGGGAAGTCCGTTTCCACGATCACGTGGCTCGGATACGAGGCACCGGACAAAGTTGCCACTGACGCGCCTTTCGAACACTACGCCTACGACGGCGCTCCAGCGTTCCGCAGCTTCATGGACGGAATCGACGCCTCGCATTCCGGCGCCTCTCCAGCGCACACCACCGTGATCGCGCACTCGTACGGAACGACTCTCGTCGGTGCCGCTGCCGAGACGGGACACCTCAAGGCCGACGACGTCATCTTCGCGGGCAGCCCTGGCGTCAAGGTGTCCAACGCCGAGGAGATGGACGTCCCCAAGGGGCACGTCTGGAACCAGGAGGCCGATGGGGACGTGGTGCCGGACCTCGGCCGGTGGGGCCATGGGGGGAACGAATTCGTCATCCCCAGTGACCGCGAATTCGGTGCCAACCAGATGACCACCGACACCGAAGGCCACAGCGATTACTGGAAGGGGAACACTACGAGCCTGAGGAATCAGGCTTTGGTCATCGTCGGGAAGGGTGATGACGTGGTGCTGGCGCCGCCGCCCGACCCGTGGGCGCACGTGAAGTAGGCCGATCCGCTCCAGCTCGACAACCTAAGGCTCCCTGACGTGAAGACACAACTGGGCGCTCTCGCGCTCACCGCCCCCCTTGCCCTCGTCACTCTCACCGGATGCAGCATGTCTGACAAAGAATCCGACGAAATCCCGCCCGCCGGCACCAGCACGTCGCGCGCCGCCTCCGCCGCGACGGAGAGGGTGTCCAGCGAGATCTACGAGCTGATCGGAGTCAAGGGCAAGGCGTCCGACAGCCGTCCGACAGTAACGGACTGTCCGAACAAGGACACCCAGACGCACTTCCGGATCCTCCACCCTTGGAGCTTCTACCCCGCGTCGGCGGGCGACCTCGACGTGGCGATGGAGCGACTCAGGACGGAGCTGCCCAAGAAGGGGTGGGAGATCGTCGAATACGGGCCGGACACGAGCAAGAACAGGAACCTGAGCCTGACTGCTGACAATGACGAGAAGAGGACAGGCGTCCACATCGTTCAGATGTCGAAGAACGACCCGCCGAAGCTGAGTCTGGACGTCGTGTCGGGCTGCTATCAGGTGCCCGACGGCCAAGAGATCGAACGCTTTTGAAGGCCGCCCTCCTGCCGGGTTCTGGGTGACACGACACCGGGGTGGGCGCCTCCCGTGCGCGCCCACCCCGGGGTGGTGTGGTGCCGGCTGTCACATGAAGTAGCTGGCGCCCTTCAGGTCGCCGCCGCGGTAGTCGCCGCCGGCCGTGTGGACCCGCTGGGAGATCTGGACCAGGGCCGCGTGGATGCCCCGGGCGTGCTTGTCCCACTCCGCGGACTTCTTCTGGAACTCGCTGTAGGCCTCGCCGCCCCAGCCCGCGGACACGTTGAGCACGGCCTGCTTCAGGGCTTCGAGGTCCTCCTCGAGCTTCTTGGCCTGGTCGCCGAGCTCGGTGGCGAGCGCGTCCATGGTGCCGTAGGTGACGGCGAGTTCGTCGTAGTGCGCTCCGGACATGTGTGCCTCGTTTCTGTGACGGTGTCAGCCGGGCCGCGCAGCCCGGGCGGTGGAGTGGCTCACTGCCGCCGGTGGCCGGTCAGTAGCTGTTGAGCGCCGACGTCCTGCCGCCGAGGTCATCGACCGAGATCTTGGTCAGGTCGGCCTCGATCTGGTCCTCGAGGTTGCGCTTGTCGGTCTTGTTCAGGTGGATGCCCTCGAGGAAGTCGTCGAGCATCTTGCCGATCGCGACCATGTGGCCGTTGATCTCGGTCTGCTTCGTGTTGAACGCGTTGGCGCCCTGGCCCCGCCAGGTCTTCTCGATCATGTCGATCGTGCCCTGCAGCTTGGCCAGCGACTGCCGGATGTTGTCGTAGCGATCGATGACTTCGGTCTGAAGCCGCTGTACGTCGCCTTCATTGAGCTTGCGGTCGACCATTTCGGCACTCCGTTTCGTGAGAGCGAGGTTCTTGGCTGCACGCGTCACCGCGTCGGGGCGGGGCGTGGTGGATGACGGGTCAGTCGCGCGCGGGGGCGTGGCCGCGAGTCGTTCACGCTCCCCGCCGGGCACGGGCCACCGCGAAGGCGCCGCCGCCGATCACCAGGGCGGCCCCGGCCCCGAGGGCCACCCATGTCGTGGTGTCACCGGACGCGTCGGAGCCGGACGCTGCCGCCGAGGTCCGGCCGCCGGTGGCGTCCTCCGGGGCCGCTGACGAGGCGGGCGCGGAGGGGGAGGCCTCGGGGTCGTCCGTGACGCCGATGGCGTTCTCCCCGGCGAGCGGGTCGGTGCCGGCGGGGCCGGGGGTGAAGCCGGCGTCTTCCAGGACCTTGCGGGGGCGGATCAGGCCGTATCCGAGGTAGGTGCTCGGGTCGTCCCTCGCCCAGTCGCGTCCGGCGGTGTCGATCAGGCTGGCGAGGACCTGGTTGGCGGTCCAGTCAGGGTGGGCGGACCAGACGAGGGCGGCGGAGGCGGAGGCTATGGCGGTGGCTTGGCTGGTGCCTCTGCCACGGCAGTACGAGCGGAAGGTTGCGTCGCACCACGTCGGCACGTTGAGCCCGGGGGCGGCCAGGTCGACGTAGTTCCCGTGCTCCGAGAACCCTCCGACCGTGCCTTCCTCGTCCGAGGCTGCGACTCCGACGACGTACGGGTACGCGGCCGGATACCCGATGAGGTTCTTGGTCTCGGCGTCGTTGCCGACACCGGCGAACATCAGCTTGCCCTTGGACTGGGCGTACTTGATCGCCGCCGCCTCCTCCGGGTAGTCGGTGGGGGCGGTGAAGGACATGCTGATGATCTTGGCGTCGCTGTTCGCAGCAGCCCTGATCGCCTGTGCGGTGTTCGGTGCCTTCCTCGCCTCTTCCGCGTTCTTCAGATCGGGGAACGCGAGTCGGTAAGGCACGACTTTCGCCCCGGGAGCCAGGCCCTTCAGACCGCCACCGGAACCAGTACCCACGATCAGTTCAGCCATGCTCGTCCCATGACCGCTGTAATCCTCCGTCGCCTTGTAGCCCACGGCCTCCGGCACCTCGTCGGTGAGCACCTGCCCCGTCAAGGACGGAGTGCCGGCGTTGACGCCCGAGTCGATGACAGCGACCTTGACGCCCTCGCCGGTGCTGACCTGCCACATCTCGTCGGCCTGCATCGCCGTCAGATACCACTGCTGTCCCTGGACGTCCGCGGCCGCCGCACCAGGAGCCAGACCCCCGGACAGGGCGGCCAAGGCACCAAGCGCTGAACCGACGGCGGAAGCCCGTCTTCCACGCCGTCCCGCAGAAGACACGCTCCGTCCGCCGCGTCGGCTGATCCCTGCCACCATGACTGTTTCTGTCCTCGCTCTTGTCCGGTCAGTCGGTAGACGACGCTCCATCGCGCCGCTCATCACGGCGTGTACGCGCCTCGCGGGAGGGCTCATCACCCCTGGGGCCACGCGTTGCGTCGCCGGTACCGGGCGTCTGTGCGCTGTTCCCTGCTGCCGGTGCTCGTCCTGTCGGCGTTCCGACCACGCCGTTGGAGCTGCCCAGAGGGTGGCGAGGCATCTGTCCCAGGCCCGTCGGCGATTGCGCGGCACCGATCACCCCACGCTGCCCCGGCCTCTCGCCCGTGCCACGGGACGTGGGTGCGCCCTGGCCGCCGACAACCGTGCCGCGCGGCACCCTGGAGCCGTTCGGACCAGCGGTGGCCCCGGTGACGGGCCTACCGCCGACGACGCCATCCGCGTTACGGCCGACACCGCAGCGCCCGGCGCCGGTACGCACGGGGTTGGTGACACCGGTTCCGGTGACCGGACCGCGCGGGACGCCACTCGCCTGACCGGCCACCGGGCCGACGGGCCTCGGCACCCCGCCAATGACCCCGCGTCCCATGGGACCAGTCGCACGGCCGGCTGTCTGTCCTGGTGTGGCGGCACGTCCCACCGGTGCCATGGGCCCGGTTCCCGGGCGTCCTGCCGGGTTCCCGACCGGTGTCCCACCGACTCGCCCCTGCGCCGAGGCAGGAGTCCTGGGCGCAGCTCCGCCGCCGAAGCCCGAGGTGCGCCCGGCCGGATTTCGTGAAACAGGGGGCGAGGCTACGGAGGCCACCGGAGGAGGCGGTCCCACTGAGGTGACGTTGGGTCCTGTCGTCGGAGGCGGGGTGACGGGCGTCGGCTTCATGGCCTCCTGCGGGGGCAGCGTGCCAATGCTGTCGATCTCCGTACCGATGTGCCGCTCCGGGGACCTGACGGGATCGTCCGGGCTGTTGCGGGATGACGACAAGCCCTCCGCACCCGGTCGCCCCGCTGGTGAGTCCGCAAGGTCTTGGTACATGCCCGAGCCACGGACAGTCGGAAGAGACCGTTGACCCGGGTGAGCGCCGATCGGAGCTCCTGGGTCCTCAACGACCACCGCCGGCTGAGGCACCCCCACGCTGGGCATCTTCGGAAACACCGGCTCCTCGGCCGTCTGCATGACCCCGTTCGACACCGTGTAGAACGACGCCAGCCGGTACATCTGGTTGATGGCTTCCTGGCGGTGCTTCTCCGCCTCGACCGCCGCCGTGTACTCGTCGTTGCTGTCGACGCGCTGGGCCTCGGGGATGTCGTCGACCTTCTTGGGGTCGGCGCGGGTGTCCCGCGGCGGCATGGACTTGCGTACGGAGGCGAGGCCGGAGCCGGCGGCCATCACCTGGGTGCCGACCACATCGGCGTAGTCGGCCAGCGCGAGGGCGGTGGCGACCAGGTCCATGCCCCAGGTGTAGAAGGCGTCGTGGGCCTCGCCCTCCCAGTCGACGGCGCCCAGGTTGACGCTGAGTTCGTCGGCGGCCTCGTTGATGGCGTCCCGTGCGTCGACGAGGGCGTTGCCGGCGGCCTCCAGGAGTTCCGGGCCGGCTGACTCGACGATGTCGATCATCTGGTTGAGGTCGTGGTTCTCGAAGCTGGTCCTGCCGAAGTGGAAGCCCTTGTCCGGCCCCCAGGGGTTGACCACCCTGGTCATGCCCATGAACGCGTCGAGCGAGCCGTTCTGCTGGGCGGCTTCCTGGTGCTCCGCCTCGTGGCGGTGCGGCTGCCTGCCGTCCTGGTCGCCGCTCATCAGTACCCCGCGTCGGTCTGGTCGTCCCGGTTCTCGCGCCTGAGATGCTCGTCCAGCATCGCGTCACGCTCCTGGTTGACCTCGGCCCGGATCTCGTGGAAGCGGTGGCGGGCCTCCTCCTCCAGGTGGTCGAAGGTCACGTCCACGCCGTGCACGGCGATCTGCATCGCCTCCAGTTGGAGGCCGAGGGACTTCGACAGGGTGGTGATGCGTTCGTGGACGCGTGCGTACTCCAGGTGGAGCGCCTTCGCTTCCGGGAAGTCACCGTTGCCGAACGCGGCCTGCGACAGGCCGTGCGCCGCCACCGTGGACGCGCCGCCCGCCGAGCCCTCGAAGTTTCTGAGCAGCTCGTCCACGCGCTCCTTGAATGTCGAAAGCGCCATCAGACCACGCCGTACGTCGGCGCCCCCCGTGTCCGCAGGAAGCACGAAGCATTCCCTCCCCGTTGTCCGCTGCCCGTTGCCCGTCCTGAGCAGCCCACGCCCCTCATGTGTTCATGACCGCAACACGACCACTCTAGTGACTGCCACTGACAGTCCCAACTGCCAAATCCGGCAACCCTGGTGACACCGTTCCCGGCTTCACCGGTTCCTTGCAAACGCCGTCACGGAGACACCCTCACCCGCCGTGCCCTCCGCCGGGCGTCCCGGACGGCCACCGCGGTGCCGCCGAGGCCCCCGGCCAGGACCACGGCGGCCACGGCCACGTACGTGGCGAGGCGGGCGTCGCGTTCGTCGGGGGTCTCGCCGGTCCGGAACGTCGCGGGGGTGGGGGCCTCGGCCCGGGCCAGGCCCTCCCGGGGGCTGGGGGACTCGATCGGGTGGTCGTCCTCGGTGAGCGCGCGGACGGGGTCGACCACGCCCCAGCCGACGAGGCGGTCGCGGCCCGCGATCGTCCGCTCCGCCGTCTGTTCGATCTGGGCGACGACCTGGCGGGCGGTCCAGTCCGGGTGCCTCGCCTTGAGCAGCGCCGCGACGCCCGCCACGTACGGCGCCGAGAAGCTCGTGCCGTTGTCGGAGCAGTGGCCGCCCCGGGGGACGGTGGAGATCATGTCGACGCCGGGGGCCGCCACGTCGACGAAGTCGCCGGACTGGGAGAAGGAGGCGCGTTCGTTGTTGCGGTCGGAGGCGGCGACGGCGAGGACGCCGTCGTAGGAGGCGGGGTACGTCTCCTTGACGTTGCCGCCGAGGCCGTCGTTGCCGGCCGACGCCACGACGACGACGTCCTGGGCGAGGGCCTCGCCGATCGCCCGTTCGAGGCCGGGGTCGGGCTTCGCCGCGTCCGAGGTGTCCTGGGAGATGTTGATGACCCCGGCGCCGGCCCGGACGGCGTGGCGGATCGCGGCGGCCAGGGTCTCGGTCGTGCCGTGGCCCTCCGCGTCGTTCTGCTGGACGGGGATGATCGTCGCCTCCGGCGCCAGGCCCACGAAGCCGGTGCCGCTCGCCGGCCGGGCCGCGATGATGCCGGCGACCTTGGTGCCGTGGCCGACGGTGTCGGTCGTGCCGTTCTCCTCGCCCCGCTCGATCGGGTCGCCGTCGTCGTCCTTGAGGTTCCTCGGCAGCAGGTTGCGGCCGGCCTCCGTGTCGACCGCGTCCGCGAGCTGCGGGTTGCGCACGTCCACACCGGTGTCGATGACCGCGACCCGCACCCCCTCGCCCGTGGACCGGCTCCACAGCTCGTCCAGCAGGACGCGCTGGAGGGACCAGGGGCGGCCCGGGTACCGGCCGTTGGGGAACTGGCACTGGTCCGAGTAGGGCAGTTCGTCGGCGGCCGTTGCGGGGACCGCGAGCACCGTGGTCGCCGTGAGCAGGGTCGCGGCCGCGACCAGCGTCGTACGCAGCACCGTGGCCCTCCCCCTCACGAGCCCTGCGGCTGGCGTGCCGCCGCGGTCGACAGCCGTGGGCCGGTGGGCAGGAACTCCGACCAGGCGGCCGGGACCGGCGCCGGGTCGACGTCCTCGTAGCCCAGCAGGGTCTGGGCCTGCGTCGCCTCCTGCCGGCGCTGTTGGCGCTGCTGGGCGGTCGTGCCGATGCCCGCGTCGTCGGTGGCGCTGTCGCCGTTGGACTGCAGGACGTAGCGCAGGCCCGTGTCGGTGACCAGGAACACCGGGCCGGTCCTCGTCGCCTCGCCCTGGAACTGGCGGTAGAGCTGGCCGGAACCCGGCGTGACGTAGGCGCTGGAGGCACCGGCGGGCAGCTGCTGCGGGAAGTCGGTGCCGGCCCAGGTGCTCAGGGTGGTGGCGCCGGAGCCGGCGTCCACCTGGCGCAGGACGTTGCAGACCGTGCTGCGGCTGCCCTGGGCCGCCGAGGCCTCGTTGACGGGGACCGGGTCGCCGGTCGGCCAGTGGTGTTCGGTGCCGAACGCCCGGCCCGGCACGATGTCGCCGGGGCTGACCTGGCGGGCCCGGCCGGCCTGGCCGAGCGGGGCCAGCTCCTTGCTGAACAGCAGGAGCTGGGCGACGAAGGCGGAGACGGGGGCGACCCGGCCGGGCAGCACCACGTAGTACTGGTCCACGTTGTTGTCGGGTGCCTTGAGCACCGTGCCGACCCGGTCGGTCGCCCGGTCCAGCCGGCCCGGCGCGCCGGCCGCGGCGCCCGGCCGCCCGGTGATCTCCGGGAAGGTGACCGGGTCGCCCCGGTGCAGCGTCGCGAGCCACTCCGCGGACACCCGCTGGGGCTGCCGGCCGGAGCCGACCACGGCGCGCAACAGCAGCTCGTCGTTCCGGTCGACGGGGTACGCCGTGCCGCCCGCGTCGACGACGTGGCGCCGGCCGTCCGGGCCGGCGACGTAGAGCAGCTGGCCGCCCCGCAGGCGGTTCCTGCCGTCGGTCACCTCCTGGTCGCGAGCGGACAGGACCAGTGCGGCCTTCTGCACGGTGTCGCCGCCGCCCGCGCTCGGGCGCTCGCAGACCACCCAGCGCTTGGCGGTGCCGGCCTCCTCGGCCGAGGGCAGGCGGTCCGGCGCGTACGGGATGCCGATGGTCACGCCGTGCGGGATGTCGCCGTTGTCGAGGACGGACTCGGCGACGGTGACGACGTCGCCCTGCCCGGCCTCCAGGAGCAGCTTCGCCGAGGCCATGTTGAGGACCGGGTGGAGCTGGACCTGGCCGTCGGTCCTCAGGACGACGTAACGCGTGGTCGACTTGCTGGCGACGATCACCTTGGCGTTGGGTTCGTCCCAGCCCTTGGGCGCGGTCGGCCGGAACATGCCCCACGCCCCGAAGACCGCCATGACGACCACCCCGACGAGGACTCCGGGCAGGACCGCGCGCAGCGGGCGCGGCGCCCCCTCCTCCGAGCCGTCGGGCGACGACTGCAGGAAGGCCGCGAGCATGCGGCGCTTCGCGAAGGTGTAGGCGTTGAGCTGGTCCCGCCGAGATGCCATCTGTGCCTGTCTCTCCCCGTGTGTGGCGCCGGCCGCGGGCGGGTGACCGGCTACCCGCCCCGATGTCGGACCGGCCCCCTACTATGCCTGGTACGCAGCGGGAGTTGGGCGGACGGGTAGGGTGTCCGGGTCGCCGATGGCCTGGTGCGGTACGCGGTCGGCGGCGAGTCGTGAGTGAGGCGGGGGGATGCAGTGAGGGCTTCCGGAACGCGCGTCCGGTTCCGGTCGCGGGCGGAGGGCTCCGCGGCTCCGGGACGGGCGCCCGCGCGGCAGCCCGCCGCCTCGGGGACGCCGCGCCTCGGGCCGCGTGCGGGGCGGGCCGGGGCGTTCCGGTTGCACCGCGTGGTCGTGCTGGAGGTCGCCGCCGCCGCGCTGCTCGTCGGATGGGTGATCGGTCCGGTGGCCCTGGCGGTCGCGGCCGTCGTCGCCGTCTGCCTGGTCCTGGTCGCCTTCGTCCGCCGGCACGGCCACTCCCTGCCCGAACGGCTTGCCACGGCACGGGCGTTGCGGGTCAGGCAGCGGCGGGCCGCCGGCACGCCGATACCCCCGGACACGGAGCCGGGACTCGCGCCCGCCGTGGAGTGCGACCCGAGCCTGCGGACGTACACGTACGCCGGTCGTGACCGCCGCCCCGTCGGCATCGTCGGCGACGGCACCTTCGTCACCGCCGTGCTCCAGGTGGAGGCGGACGCCACCGCGCTGCGGGCCGACCGGAACCGGCAGCCGCTGCCGCTGGGCCTCGTGTACGACGCCCTGGAGGTGGACGGCATCCGGCTGGAGTCGGCGCAGGTGGTGCTGCACACGCAGCCCGCTCCCGCGCTCCATCTGCCGCGGCAGTCCGTGGCCGTCGCCAACTACGCGCCGTTGCAGGAGCAGACGGGCGCCCCGGCCGTGCGCATCACCTGGATCGCCGTGAAGCTCGACCCGGAGCTGTGCCCGGAGGCCGTGGCGGCGCGCGGCGGGGGCTTGCCGGGCGCGCAGAAGTGCGTGGTGCGCGCCGCCGACCAGCTGGCGAGCCGGCTGACCGGGGCCGGGTTCCGGGCGACCCTCCTGGACGAGGAGGAGCTGACCGCCGCCATCGCCACCTCCGCCTGCGCCAACCCGCTGGTGACGGCGGAAGCAGGCCGTACGGAGGCACGGGAGCGGCGGACCGAGGAGTCCGGGCGGAGCTGGCGCTGCGACAACCGCCGGCACACCACGTACTGGATCCGCCGGTGGCCCTCGCCGGGAAGCCGGCAGGCACCCTCGCTGCCGCAGGTCATCGCCCTGATCACGGCCGTTCCCGCGCTCGCCACCACCTTCAGCGTCACCCTGGCGAGAGGGGAGCGGCAGGAGGTGTCCGTGTGCGGGCATCTGCGGGTGACCGGACGCAGCGACGACGAACTCGTCGCGGCCCGGCGCGCGTTGGAGGCCGCGGCACGGCACACGGGCACCGGGCTCGCCCGCCTGGACCGGGAACAGGTGCCGGGCATGCTGGCCACGCTGCCCCTGGGAGGCGCCCGGTGACCCCCATGACCACCCGGGCGGGACGGGCCGGCGGCCCCGGCGAGCAGCGGCCCGCCGCCCCGGAGCGGGCGCGGGACTTGCTGCGCCGCGGCTTCGGGCTGATCGGCCCGCGGCACGCGCGGCACACCGTGTCCGTGGACCGACTGGACGCCCTGGCCCTGCCCGTCGGAGACGACGGTGTCGTCGTCGGGGTGGACGCGGAGAACCGGCCCGCGGTGCTCGGCCTCAACCGGCCGACCCCGTACGACGTCGTCCTGATCGGCGGCCTGTGGACCGCCCAGGTCATCGCCCTCAGGGCGGCGGCGACCGGCGCGCGGGTCGCGGTGGAGACCGGACGGCCGCAGGCCTGGATGCAGATGGTGCACGCCATGGGCGGCGGGCAGAACGGCCTGGCGGTGCACGAGGTGGGCCGGGTGCCCCCGCAGGGCACCTCGGCGGGCACGCCCGTGCTGGTGGTGCGGGACTGCGGGATGCGCCCGCCGCGCGGCCGGGTCGTCTCCGGGCCCTGGCAGTCGGTGCTGACCGTGCTGCCGTACCTCAGCCCGGTGGCTCCCCGGCTGGTCCGGCAGGCGCGGCTCGTCGGGGTGCAGCGGGTCTCCCCGGACGAGGCCGCGGAGTTCGGGCGGACGATGGCACTGCCCCGCGCCGACGTGGAGGCCCTGCCCACGCTGCCCGACGGCCTGACGCTCTGGTGCACCGACCGTGACCGGCAGTACGTGATGACACGGCCCACCGATCCCGAGACCGGGTTGCTGGGCGCGCCCCGCCGGATGGACTGAATCGGCCGTCCCTCGACGCCCCTTGCGCATTCGGGGATGTTCGCCCCTTTCTCACCCTGTTTCAACACCCGCTATCCGCGGGTTTGTTCACTGCGGGGTCGGCCTGCGGACACCTGCGGGCCCCTGGTGACCCCGCGGACCGGCCGTGCTGGAGTGGACGGGCCTGACGAGGTGGGCGGCATGGTGATTAGGCTGGTACCGGCGCGACGCCAGAACCATGGACCGGGCGTCCGTGCCCCAGGGGGAGAGCCCGTGGACCGGACGACCTCGACTCGACCAAGCCCGACAAGTACTGGTCGCCCCCGCACGGCATGAGGGTGCTCGACCACACCAGGAGGAATTGTGAGCAGCGATCGGGACGGGATCCGCGGGGGCTGGGCGACGCCCGGCGATGACCAGCCCGACGCGGAGGCCGCCGTCGAGATGACGGGCGAGTTCACCATCGACTACGCGCCGCCTGCCTGGTACACGCAGAACGCGTCCGGGGAGCCGGGGGACGCGGGGCCGGGGGACGCGGGGCCGGTGCCGCCCGAGTCCGCGGTTTCCGCCGGTCCCGGCGGACCCGCTCCCGGCGCTCCGGCTCCCGCGGCGCCCGCGCCCGCCTCCCCCTCCGCCCCGCCGTTCGGGCCCGGCCCCACGCCTCCGCAGCCGGGTGACTTCGGACCCGGCCACACCCCGCCCCCGGCCGATTCCCGGCCCGGCCACACCCCGCCCGCGGGCGACTTCGGGCCCGGCCACACCCCGCCCGCGGCGGACTTCGGGCCCGGCCCGACCCCGCACACCCCCTCCGCCCCGCAGGGCCACCCCACCCCGCACCCGCACTCCGCCCCGCAGGGCCACCCCACCCCGCACCCGCACTCCGCCCCGCAGGCCCCCGCCGCCCCGCAGACCCCCTTGGCACCGCAGCCCCCCGCCGCCCCGCAGGCTTACTCCACCCCGGCGGCGCCCTTCACGCCGCCCGCGCCCGTGCCGATGCCGGGAGTGCCGTTCACGCCTCCCCCGCCCGCGCCCGCGCCCGGCGTTCCGTTCCCGCCGCCCGTGCCGCCGGCCGGGGAGTCCGGGGGCGTGCCCCGGCTGCCCGAGGGCAGCGGCTTCGAGCTCCAGCCGCCGGCCGCGCCCGCCCCGGAGACCCTCCAGGCCGCCGAGGAGGCCGAGCCCGGCAACGGGGACCTGGAGAGCGGCGCCACCCTGCGGTTCTCCGCGGCCTCGCTGAAGCGGGAGATCGCCGAGCTCGCGGCCGCCGCCGACGCGGCCGACGCCAGGGCCAAGGGCGAGCAGCGGCCGGAGGGTGACACCCCGGCCGCCCCGGAGCAGGACGCCACCGCCGAGGACGCCACCGCCGACAGTGCCGCGTCCGCCACGGACGCCGGCACCACAGCCGGCGCCGACACGGACGGCACCGGCACCACCGACACCACTGCCTCCACCCCCGGCCTGCCCGAACCGGCGAAGACCCCCGAGGCAGCGCAGGACGCCCCCGCCGCCGGCCCCGAGGCGGCCGCCTCCGACGCGCCGCCGCACGAGGACGCCGTCCACCAGGACACCGCGCACGGGGACGCCGGCCACGACGGCGCCTCCCCGGAGGACGCCCCCCGGACCGACGACGCCCCCCGGACCGACGACGCCCCCCGGGCCGACGACGGTCCCCGCACCGCCGCCGCCACACCGGCACCCGACGCGTCTTCGGCCTGGACTCCCCCGCCCGCCCCGCAGGGCGGAGTGCCGCCGCTGCCGCCGTCGTACCAGCCCGCGGCCCCGGCCCCCGCCGCCCAGTGGCCGGCGCAGCCGCAGCCCCAGCCGGACCTGAACGCGCCTGCCGCGCAGCCCCACCCGCAGCCGACCGCCACCGCCACGCCGGGCCCGCCGCCCGCGCCCGCCCAGCAGCCGCCCGTCCAGCCCCAGCCGCCACAGCCCGCCCCGGCCGCGTGGACCCCGCCGGTCCCGGCACCGGGTCCGCACACCCCCCACGCCCCACAGCCGGGCACGCCCGAGCCCCACACCCAGCAGGGCTACGGCTTCCCGCAGCAGAGCCCGCCCAGCGCTCCGGGCGTCCCGCACGCCCAGCAGGGCTACGGCTTCCCGCCCCCCGGCACCCCCGACGCCCAGGCCGGATACGGCTTCCCGCACCCCGGCACCCCCGCCCCCCAGAGCGGCTACGGCTTCCCGCAGCCCCCGGCGCAGCAGCAGGCCGCCGCCCACCCCGGCGTCCCCCCGCAGCCCGACGCCCGGCACCCGCAGCACCCGCACGCTCCACAGCAGCCCCCCGCCGGCGCCCCGCAGGGCCGCCCCCAGCCCCCGCACCACCCCCAGGGGCAGCCCCAGCCGCCGGCCCCGCCCGCGGACCCCCGCCTCGGCACCGCGTGGCCGCAGCCCCTGCGGCACGACCAGCGGCAGCCCACCAACCCCGGCGCCGCGCCGCTCGGTTACACCGCGGCCGTCGAGCTGTCCTCCGACCGGCTGCTCAACAACAAGAAGCAGAAGGCGAAGAGCGGGCGTCCGACCGCGGCGGTCTCCCGGTTCAAACTGGGCGGCAAGAAGGAGGAGGCCGAGCGCCGGCAGAAGCTGCAACTGATCCGGACGCCGGTGCTGTCCTGCTACCGCATCGCCGTGATCAGCCTCAAGGGCGGTGTCGGCAAGACGACGACCACCACCGCCCTCGGTTCCACCCTGGCCATCGAGCGGCAGGACAAGATCCTCGCGATCGACGCCAACCCGGACGCCGGTACGCTCGGCCGCCGGGTCCGCCGGGAGACCGGGGCCACCATCCGGGACCTGGTCCAGGCGATCCCGTACCTCAACTCGTACATGGACATCCGGCGGTTCACCTCCCAGGCCCCTTCCGGTCTGGAGATCATCGCCAACGACGTCGACCCGGCCGTCTCGACGACGTTCAACGACGAGGACTACCGGCGCGCGATCGACGTGCTCGGCAAGCAGTACCCGATCATCCTCACCGACTCGGGCACCGGCCTGCTGTACAGCGCCATGCGCGGGGTGCTGGACCTCGCCGACCAGCTCATCATCATCTCGACGCCGTCCGTGGACGGTGCGAGCAGCGCCAGTACGACGCTGGACTGGCTGTCCGCGCACGGGTACGCCGATCTGGTCTCACGCTCCCTCACCGTCATCTCCGGCGTCCGCGAGACCGGCAAGATGATCAAGGTGGAGGACATCGTCGCGCACTTCGAGACGCGCTGCCGGGGCGTCGTCGTCGTGCCGTTCGACGAGCACCTGGCCGCCGGTGCCGAGGTCGACCTCGACATGATGCGGCCCAAGGTGCGGGAGGCGTACTTCAACCTCGCGGCGATGGTGGCCGAGGACTTCGTCCGCCACCAGCAGATGCACGGCCTGTGGACCAGCGACGGCAACCCGCCCCCGGTCGCCGCCCCGCCGATGCCCGGCCGGCCCCTGCCGAGTCAGCCGGTGCCGGGGCAGCCCCTGCCCGGGCAGCCGCTTCCCGGACAGCCGACGCCGGGACAGCCGACGCCGGGTCAGCAGTACGCCCCCGCCCAGCCCTACCCGCCGCAACCGGGCCAGCCGGCCCCGCACCCCCAGCACCCCGGCTACGGCTACGGCTACCCGCAGACCGGCCAGACCGGCCAGACCGGCCAGCCGGACGGCCCGCCCCAGCAGTAGCGACAGGCCGTACGCGTGAAGGGCGGCCGGTGCCTCTCCGGCACCGGCCGCCCTTCAGTCGTACCCGTCGGCGCGGGACCGCCCGCTACGACGCCGTCCGCTGCGCAACCCCGATCAGCTCCCGGCACCGCGTCACGTCCTGCGCCATCTGCTCCAGCAGCGCCTGGAGCGTGTCGAACTTCGCCTGGCCGCGCACGAAGGCCAGGAAGTCGACGGTGACGTGCAGCCCGTACAGATCCAGCCCGAGCCGGTCGATGGCGTACGCCTCCACCGTGCGCTCGGTGCCGTCGAACTGCGGGTTGGTACCCACGGAGATCGCGGCCGGCATGGCCTCGCCCCCGGCCGTCAGCCACCCCGCGTACACCCCGTCGGCCGGGATCGCGGTGTGCGGCAGGGTCTCGACGTTGGCGGTGGGGAAGCCCAGTTCGCGGCCGCGCTGGGCGCCGCGGACGACGACGCCCTCGACCCGGTGCGGCCGGCCGAGGATCTCCGCGGCCCCCGCCACGTCCCCCGCGGCCACCAGCCGCCGCGTCAGCGTGGAGGAGAACGGCTCGCCGCCGCCCGCCTCGCCCGACACGAACAGGTCGACGACCTCGACCTCGAAGTCGTAGACCTTGCCCTGTTCGGCGAGGAACTCGACGTTGCCGGCGGCTCGGTGGCCGAAGCGGAAGTTGGGGCCTTCGACGACCGCCTTGGCGCGCAGCTTGTCGACCAGGACCTTGACCACGAAGTCGGCCGGCGAGAGCTTCGAGAACTCCGCCGTGAAGGGCAGGATCAGCACCGCGTCCACCCCCAGCTCGGCCATCAGCTCGGCGCGGCGGTGGTGCGGGGCGAGCAGCGGCGGGTGGCTGCCGGGGCGGACGACCTCGCTGGGGTGCGGGTCGAAGGTGACGACGACGGTGGGGACGCCCAGCCCGCGGGCGCGTTCCACGGCGTGCCGGATGATCAGCTGGTGCCCGCGGTGGACACCGTCGTAGGAGCCGATGGTGACGACGCTGCGCCCCCAGTCCTCGGGGATGTCCTCCAAGCCACGCCAGCGCTGCACTGTGACCGCTCCTCGAACCCGTGTCCGTCTATGCCTCTTACGCAGGTCTAAGGGTGCCATGCCCGGCGGATCCGGCCCGCACCGGCATGGAGGCTGTGACCGGACGCACGTGCCGCAGGCGATCACGCCGGGACCCGGGCACCGGCCAGGTTCTGGATCATCCGGCGGGTGCTGGGGCCGACCACCGCGGCCCAGTCCCGCGGAGCGTCGTCCAGCCAGTGCGCGACCTGGGCCGCGAAACCGGGGACCGCGCGGCCGAGGTCGAGCAGCGTCCGGTCGAAGCGGGTCGCGCCCTCGGGGGTGCGCACGAGGAGCATGCCCGTGCGGTGGACCAGGGCGCGCAGCCCCTCCCCGCCGTGCCGGACGGCCGAGCGCAGCACGGCCTCCAGGACGGGCGGGGCCTCCTCGTGGACGAGGAGCAGGTCGCACAGTTCCCGGCGCAGGGCCTCGCGGGCGGGCGGCCCGGGCGCCGCCAGGACGTCGGCCAGCGCCACCCTGAGCTGTTCGCAGCCGCCCTCCAGCAACCCGGTGACCAGCGGGACCAGCACGGTTCTGGAGGCGGTCCCGGCGTCCAGGCGGCGGCCGACACAGGCGGCCACGGCCGCGGCCCGGTCCGGGTGCAGCGCCACGGCGTCCCGCAGCAGCGCGGCGACCCGCCGGGCCGGCGCCGGGGTCGCCGCGTCGGCGAGCGCGCACAGCGCCTCGGCGGTGCCGGGCCGGTGCAGCCGGGCCCGGAAGGCGTCGAGCACCGGTTCCGGGTGGGCCGCCAGCGCGGCCAGGAGCGCGCTCGCGGGCGGCTGGGGGTCGCCGGCCGCGAAGTGCTCGACCGCGCGGGGCAGGTACCGGGCCCGGGTGTGCGGATCGCGGACCAGGAGGGCCAGCGCCCCGCCGTGCAGGTGCGCGTCGGCGGGGCGGGCGAGCTGGGCGAGGGCGGCGCGGCGCAGCAGTGCGCGGTCGGCCTCGCCGCGCGCGTGCGGCGCGGTACGCGGCCCGTACGCCACCGCCGCGGCCCGCCGTGCCGGCCGCTCGTCGTGCGCCCACCGGTCCACGGCCCGGCACACGGCGGAGGGTTCCTCCTCGGCGAGCACGCCGAGCAGTTCGCCGCCCCGCCGGTGCGCGGTGCCGGCCAGCACCTCCGTGAGGTCGTCCAGCGCCCGGTGCCGGTGCGTGTGCAGCAGTGCTTGCGCGGCGGTCGCCACGGTCGCGTGCGGCGCCGCGGGCAGCGGCCGCTCGTCGTCGAACCAGCGGACGAGGTGCGGCTGCACGGCGACGGGGTCGGCGGCGAGCAGCCGGGCGGCGGTGTCGAGGTACCGGTCCGGGCCGGCCGGTTGCGTGTCGGCGAGGACCAGGCGGCGCAGCAGGTCGAGGCGCTCGGCGCCGGGCAGCGCCGGCTCCGTCCAGAAGGCGGGCCCGAACTCCCGGGGCACCGGCCGTCCCCGCCGCCGCCAGTCGGCGATCGCGTCGGCGAGCAGCCGCAGGACCCGGAGGTACGGCGTGGCGTCCGGCACCCGGCGCAGCGCCTCGCCGAGCAGCCGGGCCGCCCACCAGGAGTGCGGGTCGGCGTCCAGGGCGAGCAGCAGTTCCTCCAGGCGGACGGCGAGCCGGTGCGGGCCGTGCTGCCGGGCGAGCAGGAGCAGGGCCTGCACGACGGGGCCGGCGCGGTGGTGCGCGAGGGGCGCCGGCCGGCCGGCGCCGGGGGCGCGGCGGTGGTGGACCAGCGCCCGCAGGGCCTCGTCCAGGTCGAGGTGGATGCCCTGGAGCCAGTCGGCGACCTCCTCGTGGGCGAAGCGGTAGCCGGTGCCGGCCGGGACGAGCAGGCCTTCGGTCAGGACGGCGGACGCCCAGCCGGTGCCCCCGCCGAGCCGGGCCGGGGCCCGGCCCCAGGGGAACAGCGCCTCGAACGCGTCCCGGTCCAGCTCGCCGTGCCCGGAGCCGAGGCTGCGCCGGGCGGCCTCGTGGACCTGCCCGGCCACCTTCGCCGCGAGCCGCCGCACGGCGGTGCCGCGCAGGCCGTTCTCGGCGGCGAGCCGTACCGCCACCCGCAGGCACATCAGGTCGAGGTGGGCGGCGAGGACGGCGTACCGGTCGAGCGGGCCGTCCGGGCGGACGTCCGGGCGGGCGGCGAGGACCTCGCCGAGGAGCCGGAGGGTGAGGGCGTGGCGGGCGTCGGGGGCGGCGAGGGCCCCGTCGGGGAGGCCGTGCCGGGCGTGGGCGCGGCGGGCCTCGGCCTCGTCCAGGTCGCCCAGCGGGACGCAGGGGGGCAGGCCGGCGGGTGCCGCGCCCGGGTGGAGGCGGCCGGCCGGGAAGGCCGCCCCGGCCTGCTCCCAGTACTCCGCCCGGCACGCCACGACCAGGCGCGCCCCCGTCTCCTCCAGCCACCGCGCGGTCTCCCCGGCCCAGGCGGGCAGGCGGTGGGCCAGGGCCGGGGGCATCTGCTCGGGGCCGTCGAGGAGCAGCAGCAGGGGCTGGCCGGCGGCGCGGGCCGGCCCGGCCAGGCCGTCGGGGCCGGTGTCGCCGAGCAGGGCGCCGCCGGCCCCGTCGAGCAGGGCGCCGCCGTCCCGTGCCGCCGCCACGATCCGGGCCGCCCGGTGCAGCGCCCGCCGCACCGCGTCCGCCACCGACGCGTCCCCGGCCCGCAGGTCGGCCCCGCGCAGCCACACCGTGGGGGCCGGTTCCGCGTCCCGGGCGCGCCGGGCGGCGAGCGCCGCGAGTTCGGTCGTACGGCCGCTGCCCGGCGGCCCGACGAGTGCGAGAACGGTGGCCGGGCCCCCGGTGAACGCGGCCGACTCCCGCACGACGGCGGCCCGTGGGGCGGGCGCGACGGCTGCCTCCCGGCCGGCCCGGTCCGCGCGCGCCTCGGGCGGGCCGTCCTGCGCCACCGAGGTGGCCGTCAGTGCGAGCACCCCGGCGAGGTTCAGGTCCGCCCCGTAGGCGGGCACCGTGGCCGCGTTGCGGGCGAGCAGGTCGGCCAGCGGGCCGCTCCCGGCGGGCCGCAGCGGCACGGCCAGCCCCCAGTCGCGGTGGCCGGTGTGCAGCCCGGTCGCGAGCAGGGCGACCACGGCTCCGGTGGCGGCGTCGACGACCGGCCCCCCGGCCGCCCCGCCGCCCGGCCGCAGGGCGTCGCGCCCGGCCGTGCCGATCGCCAGTTGCAGCACGCCGTCGAGGCGGCGCAGGCGGTCCGCGGCCGGGTAGGCCGCCTCCGTCACCGCGCCCAGCACCCGCGCCTCACGCCAGCAGCCGGCGGCGATCCGCACGTACGCGCCGGTCTCGACGCGGTCCCGCACGGTGAGCGGCAGCGGCTCCGCGGCCAGGCCCTCGGTGGGTACGAGGGCGAGGTTGCGCTCCGGCAGCGCGGTGACCGCCTCGGCGGGCACCACACAGCTGCGCTCCCCGGCGCGCAGCACCAGCCGGGCCAGTCCGTCGACGGCCTCGTGGCTGGTGAGGACGGTGCCCTGGCGGTCGGCGACGACGCCGGTGCCGCGGGGCCGTCCGGCGGGGTCGTGGATGCGTACCAGGACGCCGTCGCGCGGTGCGGTCCCCGGGTCTCGTACCGCCATGGCCGGACCTCCCGCCGTGCCGCCGTCCGTCTGTGCCCTGACCTCGACGGTAGGGGCCGGATGATCAGGGAGACAGCACGCGTGACGAACGCGCCCCCCTGCACTCCCCTGGTTCACTCCGAGCGCCTGCCTGCGCGGGTGAACGGACGGGGGCCGCTGGATACACCCTAGGGGTGGGGGAACCGATGGGGGGCCGTGGAGCGGCGGGAGCGCCGGGCCCCGTGACCGCCGCTCCACGGGCAGGACGTGACGGGCCGTCAGGCGAAGACGGCGAGGCTCTTGGCCTTGCCCCGCTGGGCCTCCACGAGGGCGAGGAAGGCGCCCTCGGGATCGAAGACGGCCACCGCACCGGCGCCCGCGTACTCGTCGGGCATCTCCAGCCGCACGCCGTTGACGAGCAGCCGGGCCCGCCTGCCGTCCACGTCCCAGCGCGGGAACGCGGCCGCGGCCGCCTCGGCGATCGGCATCACCGTCAGCTCCTGCTGGAGCTGGTCGAGGGTGCGGGCCGTGTCGAGTTTGTACGGCCCGACCCGGGTGCGGCGCAGCGCGGTGAGGTGGCCGCCGACGCCGAGCCCGGCGCCCAGGTCCCGGGCGAGGGCGCGGATGTAGGTGCCGGAGGAGCAGACCACCGACACGACCAGGTCGAGCACGGGCGTGCCGTCGTCGGCGACGGCGTCCCGGACGTCGTACACGCTGAACGACGAGACGGTGACGGGCCGGGCCGGGATGTCGAAGTCCTCGCCCTCCCGGGCCCGCTTGTAGGACCGCACGCCGTTGATCTTGATGGCGCTGACCTTGGACGGCACCTGCATGATGTCGCCGGTCAGCCGGGCGATCCCCGCGTCGATGGCGTCCCGGGCGACCTTCGAGGCGTCGGCCGAACCGGTGATCTCGCCCTCGGCGTCGTCGGTGACGGTCGTCTGGCCCAGGCGGATCGTGCCCAGGTACTCCTTCTCGGTCAGCGCGAGGTGCCCGAGGAGCTTGGTCGCCCGCTCGACGCCGAGGACGAGGACGCCCGTCGCCATCGGGTCGAGGGTGCCGGCGTGGCCGACGCGGCGGGTCCGGGCGATGCCGCGCATCTTGGCGACCACGTCGTGCGAAGTGAAGCCCGACGGCTTGTCGACGATGACGAGGCCGTCGGGCGTGGTGTGCTTCTGGGTCATGCGGTGGTGTCGTCCTCGTCGTCACCCGGCTTCTTGTACGGGTCGGCGTCACCGGCGTAGGTGGCGCCCGCCGAGGCCTCGCGCACCTTCTCGTCGGACTGGCGGGCCTTGTCCAGGAGGTCCTCGATGGTCCGGGCGGTGTCCGGGAGGGCGTCGGCGACGAAGGTGAGCGTCGGCGTGAACTTCACGCCGGCCGCCCTGCCGACCTCGGAGCGCAGGATGCCCTTGGCGCTCTCCAGACCGGCGGCCGCGGCCGCCCGCTCCTCCTCGTCCCCGTACACGGTGTAGAAGACGGTCGCCTCCCGCAGGTCGCCCGTCACCCGGGTGTCCGTGATGGTGACGTGCGAACCGAGCCGCGGGTCCTTGATCCCGCGCTGCAGCTTCTGGGCCACCACCTCTCGGATGAGGTCCGCCAGCCTCTTGGCACGCGCGTTGTCGGCCACTGGTCCGTCTCCCGTTCTTTCCTGATCTACGTTCTCTGGGTCAGTCGTCGTCGCCGTGGAAGCGGCGTCTGACCGACAGCAGTTCCACCTCGGGGCGCCCGGCGACCAGCCGCTCGCACCGGTCCAGCACGTCGCTGACGTGCCCCGCGTCGCCGGACACCACCGCCAGGCCGATCCGGGCCCTGCGGTAGAGGTCCAGGTGGTCCACCTCGGCCGCGCTCACCGCGTACTTCCGCTGGAGCTCGGCGACGATCGGGCGGACGACGGAGCGCTTCTCCTTCAGCGACCGAACGTCGCCGAGGAGCAGGTCGAAGGACAGCGTCCCCACATACATGTGTGCAACCGGTTCACCCGCCGGCACGGGATCGATGGAGCCCTCAAGAACGGTACCGCGCCGCCGCCGGGGGCTCGACCGGGTTTCGCCCGGGGCCGCGCCCCGCGCCGCCCCGGGGGCAAACCGCGGTGGCCGACGGGCACAGGTCCCGTCGGCCACCGTCAGCCACGTGCGGTCACGCCCGCGGCTTCTCCCGCATCTCGTACGTCGCGATGACGTCGTCGACCTTGATGTCGTTGAAGTTGCCGAGGTTGATACCGCCCTCGAACCCTTCGCGGATCTCGGTGACGTCGTCCTTGAAGCGACGCAGACCCTCGATGTTGAGGTTCTCCGCGATGACCTTGCCGTCGCGGACCAGGCGCGCCTTGGTGTTGCGCCTGACCTCGCCGGAGCGGATGAGGACACCCGCGATGTTGCCCAGCTTGGACGACTTGAAGACCTCGCGGATCTCCGCCGTACCCAGCTCGACCTCTTCGAACTCCGGCTTGAGCATGCCCTTCAGGGCCGCCTCGATCTCCTCGATCGCCTGGTAGATGACCGAGTAGTAGCGGACGTCCACGCCCTCGCGCTCGGCCATCTGCGCGGCACGCCCGGCGGCGCGCACGTTGAAGCCGATCACGATGGCGTCCGATCCCATCGCCAGGTCGATGTCGGACTCCGTGACCGCACCGACGCCGCGGTGCAGGACGCGGATGTCGACCTCTTCGCCGACGTCGAGCTGGAGCAGCGAGGACTCCAGGGCCTCGACGGAACCGGAGGCGTCGCCCTTGATGATCAGGTTCAGCTGCTGGATCTCGCCGGCCTTCAGCACCTTGTCCAGGTCCTCCAGCGACACGCGGCGCGTGCGCTTCGCGAAGGCCGCGTTGCGCTCGCGAGCGGCACGCTTCTCCGCGATCTGGCGGGCCGTGCGGTCCTCCTCGACCACGAGGAAGTTGTCGCCGGCACCCGGGACGTTGGTCAGACCCAGCACCTGGACCGGGGTCGACGGGCCCGCCTCGGCGACGTTGTTGCCGTTGTCGTCGAGCATGGCGCGCACGCGACCGTAGGCGTCGCCCACGACCATCGTGTCGCCGACCCGCAGCGTGCCCCGCTGGACGAGGACCGTCGCCACGGCACCGCGGCCGCGGTCGAGACGGGACTCGATCGAGATGCCCTGCGCGTCCTGGTTCGGGTTGGCCCGCAGGTCGAGCGAGGCGTCGGCGGTGAGGATCACGGCCTCCAGCAGGGAGTCGATGTGCAGACCCTGCTTGGCGGAGATGTCGACGAACATCGTGTCGCCGCCGTACTCCTCGGCCACCAGCCCGTACTCGGTGAGCTGACCGCGCACCTTGGTCGGGTCGGCGCCCTCGACGTCGATCTTGTTGACCGCGACGACGATCGGGACGTCGGCCGCCTTGGCGTGGTTGAGCGCCTCGACCGTCTGCGGCATGACGCCGTCGTTGGCCGCGACGACCAGGATCGCGATGTCGGTCGACTTCGCACCACGCGCACGCATGGCGGTGAACGCCTCGTGACCCGGGGTGTCGATGAAGGTGATCTTGCGCTCTTCTTCGTTGACCTCGGTCGCGACCTGGTAGGCACCGATGTGCTGGGTGATGCCGCCGGCCTCGCCCGCGATGACGTTCGTCTTGCGGATGGCGTCGAGCAGTCGGGTCTTGCCGTGGTCGACGTGACCCATGACGGTGACGACCGGCGGGCGGACCACCAGGTCCTCCTCGTCGCCCTCGTCCTCGCCGAACTCGATGTCGAAGGACTCGAGCAGCTCGCGGTCCTCCTCCTCCGGGCTGACGATCTGCACCGAGTAGTTCATCTCGCCGGCCAGCAGCTCCAGCGTCTCGTCGGAGACGGACTGGGTCGCCGTGACCATCTCGCCGAGGTTCATCATGACCGCGACGAGCGACGCCGGGTTGGCGTTGATCTTCTCCGCGAAGTCGGTGAGCGAGGCACCGCGCGACAGGCGAATGGTCTCGCCGTTGCCGCGAGGCAGCATCACACCGCCGACCGACGGGGCCTGCATGGCCTCGTACTCCTGGCGGCGCTGCCGCTTCGACTTGCGGCCACGGCGCGCGGGACCGCCGGGACGCCCGAAGGCGCCCTGCGTGCCACCGCGGCCACCGGGACCGCCGGGACGGCCGCCGAAGCCGGGACGGCCACCGCCGCCACCGCCGAAGCCGCCGCCACCACCGGGAGCGCCGCCACCGGGACGACCGGCGAACCCGCCGCCACCGCCCGGACGAGCGCCGCCGCCACCACCGGGACGGCCGGCGAAGCCG
>NZ_JBHMCY010000067.1:0-351 GCF_042430725.1 Streptomyces cinereospinus
GCCGCACCGGCCGCACCGGCCGCACCGCAGCCGCGGCGGCCCGCCGCGCGGGCCCCGTCCCCGGCCCGGGAGATCCCGCCGCAGCACACCGGGTCCCGCCCGCGCTCCGACCCGCCCCGGCCGGCACCCCGCCGACCGTCCCCGCCACCGCGCGTCGGACTCCCGCACGTCTCCCCCACGGTCGGCGCCCACCCCGACGTGTGCGCCCTGGGCAGGACATACGGCGGCTGGCACCCGGACAGCCCGGAGGCGGTGATCTGCGAGCGGACGTACGGGCGGTGAAGGCGGAGGCGCGGTGAGCGGATGGCGGGTTGCCGCGCGTGGCGCGGACCACACGCGACCGCCCGGACA
>NZ_JBHMCY010000067.1:450-43604 GCF_042430725.1 Streptomyces cinereospinus
ACGACCACGTACGACCAGGACGCCGCAGGCCGCCCGGACACGACCACGTACGACCAGGACGCCGCAGGCCGCCCGGACACGACCACGTACGACCGGGACGCCGCAGGCCGCCCGCCCCGCCCGGCCGCCCGCGAGCCGGCGGAGGTCGCCGAGCCGCGCGCCCCGGCACCCTCTCCGGTGGCCCGTCGCCCGTCAGGGCCGCTGGCGAGGTGGTCGCCACTGGCCGCCGCCCGGCCGGTCGTCCTCACCGAGCCGCAGCTCCAGCCGCCCGATGGCGGCCCGCACCCCCTCCCCGTAGGGGTCGTCGGCGAGGGCGTCCGCCGCCGTGCGGGCCCGGCGCAGATGTGTACGGGCGGCGTCCGCGTGGCCGAGTTTGACGTAGTCGGCGGCCAGGTTCAGGTGCAGGGAGGGGTACAGGGCCCGCACCGCCAGGGCGCCCGGCCCGGGCGCGTCCCCGTCCGCCGGGGCGCCCCCGTGGGCCGCGAGACGCTCGTCGGTCAGTTCCTCGGCGGCGCCCAGGGCCCGCAGGTCCCAGGCCAGTTCGTCGGAGGGGTCGTCCTGGGTGTCGGCCATGTAGTGGGCCAGCGTGCAGCGGTGCAGGGCGTCGCCGTCCTCGCCGATCTCCGTCCACAGCCGCAGGAAGCGGTGCCGGGCCTCCTCGCGGTCGCCCGCGTGGTGCAACATGACGACCTGCCCGATCCGTGTCATCACGGCATCCGGCGCCGCCTGCTCCTGTCGTTCCGCCACCGCAGTCCTCCGCGCACTCGCCGACGTCCCGTCCGTGCCGACGCTAACGGCCGCCGCCGGCATTCCGGGCGAGGCGGGGCCGACCCGCGGGGGCGGCCCGTGCCGGTCGCCGGCCGGGCGGGGCCGCCCAGGTCAGGCCGGCCGGGCCAGGTTCGGGATGGTCCAGTCCACCGGCTCGTGTCCCTGCCGCGCGATCGCCTCGTTGATCTGCGTGAACGGGCGGGAACCGAAGAACTTCTTCGCCGACAGCGGCGAGGGGTGGGCGCCCTTCACGACCACGTGCCGGGTCTCGTCGATCAGCGGCAGCTTCTTCTGCGCGTAGGCCCCCCAGAGCACGAACACCGCCGGGTCGGACCGCTCGGCCACCGCGCGGATCACCGCGTCGGTGAACTTCTCCCAGCCCTTGCCCTTGTGCGAGTTGGCCTCCCCGCCCCGCACGGTGAGCACCGCGTTGAGCAGCAGCACGCCCTGCCGGGCCCAGGGCATCAGATAGCCGTTGTCCGGGACCGGCAGCCCGAGCTCCTGCTGCATCTCCTTGTAGATGTTGCGCAGCGAGGGCGGCGTCCTGACCCCGGGGCGGACCGAGAAGCACAGGCCGTGGCCCTGCCCCTCGCCGTGGTACGGGTCCTGGCCGAGGATGAGGACCTTCACCCGCTCGTACGGCGTGGCGTCGAGCGCCGCGAAGACCTCCTCGCGCGGCGGGTAGACGGGACCCTTCGCCCGCTCCTCCTCCACGAACTCCGTCAGCTCCTTGAAGTAGGGCTTGTGCAGTTCGTCGCCCAGGACTCCGCGCCAGGACTCGGGCAGCACGGCGATGTCGGTCACGTCAACTTCCTTACGGTGTGCGGTCGGTTCCTGCTCACAGAACCTACCGGTGACCACTGACAACGGCGGCCACGGGCCGTCTCACCAGCTGGTCTTGCGGGACAGCTCCCACACCATCATGATCGTCGACGGGTCCAGGGCGCGCTCGACGCCGGAGATCTCGTCGCTGGCGGCGACGTACTGCTTGCCCTGCCACAGCGGCAGCAGCCGTGCGTCCCGGACCAGGATCTCCTGGGCCTCCTCGAAGTCGGCCTCGACCTGGCCCCGGTCGCTCTCGCGGCGGGAGCGGGGCAGCAGTTTCCCGGTGATCTCGGGTTCCGGGTAGGGCGTACCGAGGGCGTTCTGCTCGCCGACGAAGGGCGCGATGTAGTTGTCGGCGTCCGGGAAGTCGGGGAACCAGCCGCGCCCGAACACCGGGTACTCGCCCTTCTGGTAGCCGTCGACGAACGTCTTCCACGGCCTGCTCCTCAACGTGATCCGGAACAGACCGGACTCCTCCAGTTGCCGCTTGAGCTCCTGGAACAGGACGGCGGTCTCGGAGCCGTAGCGGTCGTTGGTGTACCACAGGGTGAGCGGGACCGGCTCGGTGATGCCGTCCTCGGCGAGGATCTCGCGGGCCTTGTCCGGGTCGGGGTCGCCGAAGTCGTCGAAGAAGCCGGTGGTGTGGCCGGTGATGCCCTTGGGGACCATCGAGTACAGCGGGTCCACGGTGTCCTTGTAGATCCGGTGGGCGATGGTCGCGCGGTCGACCACCTGGGCGACGGCCCGGCGCACGGCCGTCCGGCCGGCCCACTCGTCCTCGGGGTTGAACACCAGGTAGCTGATGTCGGCGCCCGCGCCCTCGACCAGTTGCAGGGTGTCGTCGGCGTCCTCGCCCTGGAGCGCGACGACGTCGTCGGCGGCGAGGCCGCGGTAGGTCACGTCGATGTCCTGGGCGCGCAGGGCCTGGACCATCGTGGCGGAGTCCTTGAAGTAGCGGATCGTGACCGCGTCGTTTCTTCGTTCGGCGAAGCCCTCGTACCGGTCGTTGCGGACCAGTTCGGCCTGCGCGCCCTCCTCGTAGGAGTCCAGCACATAGGGTCCGGATCCGGTCACCCCGCTGTCCTCGCGGAGGGCGTCGGCCGGGTAGTCGTCGGGGTCGACGACGGACAGGGCCGGGGTGGCGAGCACGAACGGGAAGGTGGCGTCGGCGGTCTTCAGGTGGAAGACGACCTCGCGGTCGCCGCGCGCCTGCACCCGGTCCAGGCTGCCCAGCAGACCGGCGGGACCGCCCGGGGCGTTGATGGCCAGGATCCGGTCGACGGAGTGCTTGACGGCCTGCGCGTCGATCGCGTCGCCGTCGGAGAACGTCAGCCCCTCGCGCAGTTCGCAGCGGTACACCCGGTTGCTCGCGTCGGTGAACTCGCAGCTCTGGGCGGCGTCGGGCTGGGGCGAGGTGGCGCCGGTGGGGTAGCTCAGCAACGTCTGGTAGATGTTGCGGAACAGCTCCCAGGAGCCGTCCCAGGAGGCGGCCGGATCCAGCGTGCTGGGGGCACTGGTGGTCCCCACGACGATCGGCCCCGCCTCGGCGGGGTCGCCGTCCGAGAACACGCTGCACCCGGACAGCAAGGATATGGAAGCGATCGCCGCCACTTGCCGCAGGCTTCGGTTCCGGTTGAACACGCGCACGCTCCTCGATCTGCCGTCCCAAGGGTCGGCAGACCTTATCGCAGGCGCAGACGGCCTGAAACGTGCGTACACGAGGAGAGTGATCACTTTATGTTTGACGACGTTGTCATCGGCCGTCACGGCGACGACATGTCGACCGGGGCGCCGTTTCCGGCGGCGGGGCCGCGTCACGCGACCACCGCCGACGGAACCGGCGCCCCGGTCCGCCAGGGCCTGACGGGGTCGGGCGCCCCGTCCGCCGAGGCCTGATCCGGTCAGGCGACCCCGGCGTTGAGGAAGATGCCGCCGTCGACGACGAGCGTCTGGCCGGTGATCCAGTCGGCCTGCTCCGAGGTGAGGAACGCGGCGGCGCCGCCGATGTCGGAGGGCACACCGAGCCGGCCCAGCGGGTAGGCCGCGGCGGCCTCCGCCTCCCGGCCCTCGTACAGGGCCTGCGCGAACCTGGTCTTCACCACCGCCGGGGCGATGGCGTTGACCCGCACCCCGGGCGCGAACTCGTGCGCCAGTTGCAGGGTCAGGTTGATCATGGCGGCCTTGCTGATGCCGTAGGCGCCGATGAAGGGCGACGCGGAGAGGCCGGCCACGGAGGCGATGTTGACGATGGCGCCGCCGTTGTCCTTCTGCCAAGCGTGCCAGGTCTTCTGGGCGAAGCCGAGCGCCGAGACGACGTTGGTCTCGAAGACCTTGCGGGCGACGTCCAGGTCCAGGTCGGCGATCGGCCCGAACACCGGGTTGGTCCCGGCGTTGTTGACGAGGTAGTCGACCCGGCCGAAGGCCTCCATCGTGCGCTCGACGGCGACGGCCTGGTGGTCGAGGTCGTGCGCCTTGCCGGCGACGCCGATGACCCGGTCGGCGCCGAGTCGTTCGACGGCCTCCTTCAGGGCGTCCTCGTTGCGGCCGGTGATGCAGACGCGGTCACCACGTGCCACCAGCGCCTCGGCGACGCCGTGGCCGATGCCGCGGCTGCCGCCCGTGACGAGGGCGGCCCTGCCGGAGAGTGCGGGCAGTTCAGTCATGTCCGTGTCCCCTAGTCGAGCGGTCCGCCGGCGACGTACAGCACCTGGCCGGAGACGAAGCCGGCCGCGTCGCCCGTGAAGAAGGCGATGGCGTTGGCGATGTCGTCGGGCTCGCCGACCCGCTGGACGGGGATCATCGAGGCGGCGGCCGCCTTGAAGTCCTCGAAGCCCATGCCGACCCGCTCCGCGGTCGCGGCGGTCATGTCGGTGGCGATGAAGCCGGGGGCGACGGCGTTGGCGGTGACGCCGAACTTGCCGAGTTCCTTGGCGAGGGTCTTGGTGAAGCCCTGCAGGCCGGCCTTGGCGGCGGAGTAGTTGACCTGGCCGCGGTTGCCGAGCGCGGAGGACGAGGAGAGGTTGACGATGCGGCCGAAACCGGCGTCCACCATGTGCTTCTGGCAGGCTTTCGACATCAGGAAGGCGCCGCGCAGGTGCACGTTCATGACGGTGTCCCAGTCGGAGACGCTCATCTTGAACAGCAGGTTGTCGCGGAGCACGCCCGCGTTGTTGACGAGGATCGTCGGCGCGCCGAGCTCCTCGGCGACCCGGGCGACGGCCGCCTCGACCTGCGCCTCGTCGGAGACGTCGCAGCCGACCGCGACGGCCTTGCCGCCGGCCGCGATGATCTTCTCCACGGTGTCCTTGCAGGCGGCCTCGTCGAGGTCGAGCACGGCGACCGCGCGGCCCTCGGCCGCCAGGCGTACGGCGGTGGCGGCGCCGATGCCGCGCGCGGCACCGGTGACGACTGCGACCCGCTGCTCAGTGGTGGACATTGCTGCTTCTCCTCGCCCTTGGGATGCGGCCCAGCGGGACGCTCTCCGATGAGCGACCGCTTAGTACCTTCCGCAGACGTGACGCTAGAAGCCCTGGCACCCGGTGTCAACGGCCCATCGGGTGCATGTGCTCCATCACCGCACCAGCAGGTCGAGCAGCCGTTCGGTCTCGGCCGCCGGATCGACGGTCAGCCCGGTGTGCACCGGCCCGGGCTGGACGACCGTGGAGCGGGGCGCGATCAGCCAGCGGAAACGCCGTCCGGCGTCGTCGTCCGCCGCCTGCCCGGCCGCCGCCCCGCCGCCGCAGACGCCCTCCACCGCGCGCAGCGCGGCCCGTACGCCGGCCACGTCCGCGTCCGGGTCGAGGGCCAGCAGTCGCGCCTCGTCCAGGTGGGTGCGGGCGCCGACGTACGCCTTGGCGCGGCAGTACACGAGCACGCCGGCGTTGATGCACTCGCCGCGTTCGACGCGCGGGACGACCCGCAGCAGCGCGTACTCGAAGACGTCCCGGCCACCGCCCTGGCCGGCCCGGGTGATGTGACGCTCGCTCATGCGGTCCCCTCGATGCGGTCGTGGATGACGGCGGCGCGCGCGAGCAGCGGCTCGGCGTAGGCGCGGCGCAGGTCGTCCGGAGTGCCGAAGCCGGGTTCGCCGGTCAGCCAGGCGTCCGGGATCTCGGCGGTGACCTCGGCCAGCAGGTCCGCGGTGACCAGCGGCGCGAGCGCGGCGGCGGCCGCGGCGACGTCCGGCCCGAAGGTGCGCAGGGCGTGGTCGCGGGCGTCGTACGGGCGGGCGGCGGAGGCGGCGGCGCCGGGCCAGTTGTGGTGCCAGATCATGGTGGCGCCGTGGTCGATGAGCCACAGCTCGCCGTGCCACATCAGCAGGTTGGGGTTGCGCCAGGAGCGGTCCACGTTGTTGATCAGGGCGTCGAACCAGACGATCCGCCCGGCCTCCGCGGGACTCACCGGGAAGGCGAGCGGGTCGAAGCCGAGCGCGCCGGAGAGGAACTCCATGCCGAGGTTGGTCCCGGCACTGGACCGGAGCAGGTCCTGCACCTGCGGGTCGGGTTCGCCGAGCCCGAGCACCGGGTCCAGGCCGAGGGCCGCCAGGCGGGGCACCCGGAAGCCGAGCCGGCGGGCGAGCTCGCCGCAGACGACCTCCGCGACGAGCGTCTTGCGCCCCTGCCCGGCACCGGTGAACTTCATCACGTACGTCCCGAAGTCGTCGGTCTCGACGAGTCCCGGCAGCGATCCGCCCTCGCGCAGCGGCGCGATGTAGCGGGTCGCGATGGCTTCCTTGAGCATCGCCCCAGGTTACTGGGGTGTTGGGAGCCGCCGGAGGGGGCCCGAGACCGCCGTGTCCGGGCCGCCGCGGGCTGCTCGCGGCCCGGGGCGGCCCGTCCCGGGCCCGATCGGGTGAAGTTCGTCGCGGCGGCTGAACTCCGGCCGTCCAACGGCCGTACTGCTGAACAGGTCAGGATGGAGATCGCTCAATGTCCGCAGAAGGGAACGTCAGCATGACCAGCGCATCACTTCACACCGAGCCGGGGCCGGCCCGTCGTACCGTCATGGCGGCGGCCGGGGCCGCCGGGCTCGCCGTCGCACTGACCGCGTGCGGGTCGGGGGACGACTCGTCCGGCGCCGGCTCCGAGGGCGGCGCGGAGGCGGGCTCCGAGGGCGGCGCGGAGGCCGCCGCCGGTACCATCCTCGGCAAGGTGTCCGACGTCCCCGAGGGCGGGGGGAAGATCTTCGGGGACGTGGTGGTCACCCAGCCGACGGCGGGCGAGTACAAGGCGTTCTCCGCCAAGTGCACCCACCAGGGCTGCGCGGTGAAGGACGTCACGGACGGGGTCATCATCTGCCCCTGTCACGACAGCCGGTTCTCCGCCACCGACGGCAGCGTCACCCAGGGTCCGGCGACCCAGCCGCTGGCCGCCGAGCGGATCACGGTGGCGGGCGACGAGATCCGCCTCGTCTGACCGCCCGGCGGCGGGCGGCCGCCGCACCTCGCCCGTGGTCGCGACCGTGGCGACCAGCGCGGGGGCGGGCCGGACCACCGCGGGGGTGCGGTCGGCGGGCACCCCCGCGGCGGCACCGGCCGGCACCGGGCCGGTGGTGCGGGAGCGAGTGAGATCGACCACCCAGGCGCCGCGCGGCGGGACGGCCCGTTCCCGGCGACGTACCGTCAGGTGCCGATCTTGCGATCTGCCGTTCTGTAACTCTGTGGATCTGTGGATCTGTGGATCTGTGGATCCGTGGATCTGCAACTCTGTGGATCTGTAACTCTGTGGATCTGTGGATCTGTGGATCTGTCGGGTTTGTCGAGTTACCGAGTCGCCGAGTTGCCGAGTTGCCGAGAGGAAGCCGAGGACCGCGTATGACAGCCACTCAGCGCCGGGGCCGGAAGATCATGATGACGCCCGGCGAGCTGGACGAGTTTCTGACCGGCCAGCGCACCTGCCGGGTCGCCACCGTGTCGGCCGACGGCGCGCCGCACGTGTCCACCCTGTGGTTCGCCTGGGACGGCACGTCGATGTGGCTGTACTCCGTGGTGCGCACCAAGCGGTGGGCCGACCTGCGCCGCGACCCGCGGGTGGCGGTCGTGGTCGACACCGGCGAGGAGTACGGCGAACTGCGCGGCGTCGAGCTGTCCGGCACCGTCGAGTTCGTGGGCGACATCCCGCGCACCGGGGAGCTGTGCGCCGAACTCGACGTGCCCGAGACGCTGTTCGCCCGCAAGAACTTCGGGCTGGAGGAGATGCCGCACGACGGGCGGCACGCCTGGATGCGGCTCACGCCGTCGAAGACGGTCTCCTGGGACTTCCGCAAGCTCGGGTCGCTGTAGCCCGCGGTCAGCCGACGCTCTCCCCCGCCGCCCGCAGCGCGGCCACCGCCGCCCGGATCGACGGGCGCCGGTCGGCGTCCGCCCGCCAGACGACGTAGACGTGCCGCCGCACCCGCTGCCTCAGCGGCACGGTGACGACTCCGGCGGGCACCGGGTGGCGGCCCAGCAGCGGGGCGACGCACACGCCCAGCCCGGCGGCGACCAGGGCGAGCTGGGTGTGCGTCTCGGCGGCGCGGTGGCCGACGATCGGCTCCACGCCGCGCGAGCGCAGGGTGAACATCAGCCACTCGTGGCAGAACTCGCCCTGTCCCCAGGTGATCCACTCGTCCTCGGCGAACTCCCCGAGGTCGACCTCGTCCCGGCCGGCCAGCGGGTGCCCGGCGGGCACCGCCACGTCGGCGGGGTCGTCCAGGATCGCCGCCTTGACCAGGCCGTCGGGCAGCGCCATCGGCTTGTTGTACCAGTCGAGCACCACCGCGAGATCGAGGTCGCCGCGCACCACGCCCTGGATGCCGCGCTCCGGCTCCAGCTCGCAGGTGCGCAGCCGCAGCCCGGGGTGGGCGGCGCGCAGCGTGGCGAGGGCGGTGGGGAACAGTCCGCGCGCGGCGGTCGGGAACGCCGACAGCCGCAGTTCGCCGGCGACCTGTCCGCGCTGCGCCTCCAGGTCGGACTGGGCTAGCGCGACCTGCGACAGGATGCGCGCCGCATGCTCGGCGAGCAGCCGGCCGGCGTCGGTGAGCCGCACGCCCCGCCCGTGCTTGGCGAGCAGCCGCTGGCCGACTTCGCGCTCCAGCTTGGCCAGTTGCTGGGAGACGGCCGAGGTCGTGATGTGCAGTCCTTCGGCGGCGCCGCTGACCGAGCCGTGCCGCGCGAGAGCATCGAGGGTGCGGAGGCGGTCCAGGCTCAACATGTAAGCGATGCTACGAAATACAGCGGGCGAGATCTCGCATGTTCTACGAGATGGTTCTCCTCCGACGTGGCTTTCGTGACCACTGCCATGACCAGAGCCACCCACACTCCTGTCCGGTCGGCCGCCCCCCGCCGCACGGTCGACTGGAGGGTCCGTTTCGCCGCCCTGTCCCTCGTCTGGGGCTTCAGCTTCCTGCTCATCAAGGTGGGCACCACGGGTACGCCCCCTTCCAGGTGACCCTCGGCCGGCTGGTGTTCGGTACGGCGGTGCTCGCGGCGGCGATGGTGCTCATGCGCCGGCGGCTGCCGCGCGGCGGGCGCACCTGGGCCCATCTGACGGTCGCGGCGCTGCTGCTCAGCGCCCTTTCGTTCTCCCTGTTCGCCCACGCCGAGCTGACGATCCCGTCCACCCTGGCCGGCATCCGCAACGCAACGTCGCCGCTGGGGGGCATGGTCCTGTCCCTGGTCGCCCTCTCCGAGGACCGCCCCACCCGGATCCGGGTCGCCGGCCTGGGCCTGGGCTTCCTCGGCGTGCTGACGGTGCTCGGCGCCTGGCAGGGCTGCACCGGCGTCGACCCCACGGGCACGGCCCTGGCCCTGCCGGCCTCGCTCAGCTATCCGATCGGCTGGACCTACGTCCGGCACGCCCGGCCCCATACCCGACCCACCGGCCGGCCCAGCGGCACGCCCACCCGTCGGCACCGGCGTGCCGCGCACCGCCCGGCGCCGTGGCGGGCCCCGCCCTGCACGCACCTACACGTACTTCCACGCACCTCCACGCACCTGAACGCACCTGCATGCCCTACACATAGCTGCGCACCGGCACCGGGCGGACGGCAGCGGCGATCGCGTCGGCCAGCGGCTCCGCCTCGGCGCCGGTGAGCGTGGCGACGGTGACCCGGATGCCGGGCGGGGCACTCATCCGGAAGCGGGCGCCGGGGGCGACGGCCCACCCGGCGTGCAGCAGGCGGGCGACGGCCGCGGTCTCGTCCGGGACCGGGATCCAGACGTTCAGGCCACTGCGCCCGCACGCCGGCACCCCCCGCCGCTCCAGTGCGCCGATCAGCGCGCCCCGGCGCCGCCCGTACGCCGCCGCCACCGTCGCCGGGTCCACCGCGCCCTCGGCCCACAGCCGTGCCACCGCCCGCTGGGTGATCCGGCTGACCCAGCCGGGCCCCAGCCGCTGCCGCCCGCGCACCCGGTCCAGCGTCACCTCGTCCCCGGTGAGCACGGCGAGCCGCAGGTCGGGGCCGTAGGCCTTGGCGGCCGAGCGGACGAAGGCCCAGTGGGGGGTGACACCGGCCAGGGGGTTCAGGGGCAGATCGACGATGCCGTGACCGTGGTCGTCCTCGATCAGCAGGGTCGCCGGATGCCGCCGGACCACCGAGCGCAGGGCACGCGCGCGTGCGGCGCTCAGCGCGGCGCCGGTCGGGTTCTGCGCGCGGTCGGTGACGACGAGGGCCCGGGCGCCCGCCGCCAGGGCGCGGTCCACCGCCTCGGGGAGCGGTCCGTCGTCGTCCAGGGCGACGGGGAGGGTGCGCAGCCCGAGTGCCGGGACCAGGTCGAGCAGGCCGCCCCACCCCGGGTCCTCCACCGCGACGGCGTCACCGGGCTTGAGATGGGCCGCCAGGACCCGCTCGACGGCGTCCAGCGAACCGGAGGTCACCGCGACGGGGCCCGCGAGCACGCCCCCGGCGTCCAGCCCGGCCCGGGCGAGCCGCGCCAGCTCCGGCTCCACCGGCTCCTCGCCGTACAGCACCGGCTCCCGCCCGGCCGCCGTCGCGAAGGCCGCCGCCACGGACGGCAGCAGCGCCGGGTCCGGATTCCCGGCGGACAGGTCCCGCACGCCCTCCGGTACGTCCACCCCGATCTCGTCGCGCCCGGTGGTGGCCGGTTTGTGCCGCACCCGGCTGCCCCGCCGCCCGTCGGTCTCGATCACCCCGCGCTCGCGCAGGATCCGGTAGGCGGCCGCCACGGTGTTCGGGTTGACGCCCAGCTGGGAGGCCAGCTCCCGCAAGGGCGGCAGCAGGTGCCCCGGCTTCAGCGCGCCCGTCGCCACCGCTCGCTCCACGCTCGCGGAAATCTCCGCCGCACCCCGGCCACTGATCGGATAGTCTCCTAGCACAAAGCCCAGTATGCACTAGTGCAATGGAGACCGTCATGCAGGGGACCCGGGAGACGACCGCGCCGCCCGCCGCCTACACCCCGACCGAGCGCACCGTCCCGACCCGCTCACCGGAGCGTGCGTCGTACGACAAGGAACTGGTGCACGCCATTCTCGACGAGGGCTACGTCTGCCACCTCGGCTTCGTCCGCGACGGCGCGCCGGTGGTCCTGCCGACGCTGTACGCCCGCGTCGGCGAGCGCCTCTACGTGCACGGCTCGACCGGTTCGCGCCCGCTGCGGATGACCGGCAAGGCCGAGCCCGGCCTCCCGGTGTGCCTGACGGTCACGCACGTCGACGCCCTGATCCTGGCCCGCTCGGCCTTCCACCACTCGATCAACTACCGCTCCGTGGTGGTGCACGGCCTCGCCCACGACGTCACCGACCCGGACGAGAAGCAACTGGCGCTGGACGCGCTGGTCGACCATGTGGTGCCGGGCCGCTCGCGCGACGCGCGGCCCGCGAACAAGAAGGAGTCGGCCGCCACCGCCGTCATCCGCCTCGACCTCGACGAGGTCTCCGCCAAGTTCCGCACCGGCGGCGTCATCGACGAGCCCGAGGACCTGGCGCTCCCCCACTGGGCGGGCGTGGTCCCGCTGCGCAAGGGGTACGAGACGCCGGTCCCGGACTCCGGCCTGGCGCCGGGCACCGAACTGCCCGGCTACCTCACCCAGCGGTGAGGCAGCCGGGGGCCGCCCCCGCGCGTCCCGCCGGGAGCGGTCAGCCGACCGCGGGCCCCACCCGCGCGCCGCGCGTCTCGGCCACCGCCAGCCCCGCGGCCGAGCCCAGCATCAGCAGGGTTCCGGCCACCGTCGCGGCCGTGAGCCGCTCGCCGAGCAGGGTGACGGCCAGGACCGCCGCGCTGACCGGCTCCAGCAGCATGATCACGGACACGGCGGCCGACCGCACGACGGCCGCGCCCGCGAAGTAGAGCGCGTAGGCGAGGGCCGTGGGCACCGCCGCGATGTAGGCGAGGAGCCACAGCAGCTGGGCGGGTTCGGCCGTGTGCGGCACCAGGCCCTGCGTCAGCGCGAAGGGCAGCAGGCACAGGGTCGTCACCGCGAACGCCCCCACGGCGGTGCCCGACGCGTCGGTGCCGCCGTGACGGCCCCAGTAGCGGGTGAAGAGGGTCATCGCGCTGTACCCGGCGGCGGACAGCAGGGCGAGCGCGACGCCCCACGGGCGTACGGCGGTGTCCCCGCCGCCGAGAACCAGCACCGCGAGGCCGGTGAGCGCACCGGCGACGGCCAGGACGCCGGCCCGGCCGAGCCGCTCCCGCAGGACCAGGCGGGCGCCGAGCGCGATGAGCACGGGCCCGGCGCCGAGGGTGACGACGGTGGCGACGGCCAGGCCGGTGGCGGACACGGCGGCGAAGTAGGCCGTCTGGAACACCGCCAGCCCCAGGCCGGTGACACCGGTCCGCAGCGCCTTGCGAGCGAGCGGCTCGGGGGCGGCGGCGGGCCGTGGACGCAGGTGACGGGCCGCCAGCAGCAGGACCAGCCCGGCCGCGCAGCGCCAGAAGGACAGGGCGACGGAGCCCATGTCACTGGCGCGGTAGACCAGTGCGGCGGCGGCGCCCGCGGTGCCCCAGGCGGCACCGGCGACGATCAGATACAGGAGGCCTCGCCCGACGGGCAGGCCGGAAGCAACAGTGGACACGCGTTTCTCCGCGGTTGCGCAGCAGCGCAGAAGAGGAAGGAGGACCGCCGCTCGGCGGGGTCCACGGACGTCTTCCGCGGGCAGCCCCGGTCCGCCCGGCGCGCGGGCGCGGGCGTGGAGGTCCGGGGGCCCGCCTCAGGCGGCCGGAGGCGGAAGAACGCGTGCGTCCGTGTGCATGATCGCCACCCTAGGCGGCCGTGCCCCGGGCGGACAACTCTCGCTCGGGCCCGCCCTGCGTGACCCGTGCCGGCGAGCCCGTCGCGGGGGTCGACGACTGCGCGACGAACGCCCCGGCCGGCACCATCACACCGCCCACGACCTGCGGCGCCGAGAGGTGCTCACCGAGCAGCACCCGGGCCAGGACGGTCGCGACGACCGCCTCCAGGCACGCCACCACCCGGCGACCTGCGGGGAGAGCCGCCCGCGGAGCACGCCGGTGACGTACGCGACGACGGTCGCGACCAGCACGATCCAGGCCACCAGCACGCCGGCGGGGACGGCGGTCCCGTCCAGGTGCGCGGAGCCGGCCGGCACCGACCAGTCCATGCCCCAGGGGCGGGCCACGACGGTCGGCACGGCGGCGCCGATCAGCAGCCCGCAGGCGATCACGCCCAGCGGGTCGGGGGCGTCGTCGCCGGAGTCGCTGCCCTGGTCGGAGAGGACGAAGTAGCCGACCTGGCAGCAGGCGGCGCCGAGGGCGAGCAGCAGCCCGAGGGCGTCGAAGCCGAGACCGGCCCACACCTCGACCACGCAGGCGAGGCCGCCGACCGCGAGGACCACGCCGAGCGCCGCGGCCCGCGCCACCGGCCGGCGCTGCGCGAACCGCACCCAGCCAGGCACCAGGGCGGGCGCGAGGTACCCCACGAGCAGCGCGACACCCACCGGGACACGGGAGAGCGCGGCGAAGCAGCAGGCCTGCACACCGGCGACGGCCGGGCAGCCCGAAGCCGGCGAGCAGTGCGGGGCGGCGGTGCGGCAGCACACGGCGAGCGGCGAGCGGCGAGCGGCGAGCGGCGAGCGGCGAGCGGCAGCATCACCAGGGCCGCGCCGGACACCCGCAGCCACACCACGCGCAGCGGGTCCAGGCCCGCCTCGATCAGCGGCTTGGCCGCGACTCCCGGTCCGCCGAAGGCGACGGCCGACCCGATCGCGAACGCGAGCCCGATGCCTTTGCCGTGGCTGCCCCGGCTGCCGGCTGACGTATGCACCCGGACATGATGACAGGCGGCGACATGACCGTCATCATCGATGACTCCTGTCTCATCATCGGCTGGACGAGGTGGGCGCCGGTCAGCAGCCTGCTTCGGCACCCCCGAGGCACTCCTGGGGGCCGTACTCGATCCGCAGGAACAGTTCGGGCACGTCCACCCCGGCGCGCTCCAGCACCTCGACGGCCCGCGACCGCGGGTCCACGACGATCCCGGCGAGCAGGTCGACGCCCCGGGCCGGTCCGTCGCCGCGGCACGACGCGCGCTCCCTGGCGTACGACATCGCGGTGGCGGCCGGCGGCGAGTGGCCCGTGACCCCGGTCACCACCGGGATCGCGCCGGAGTCCTCGACGGCGGTCTGCCAGCGCAGGCCGTAGCCGATGCTGCGCTGGACGAGGTAGCCGAGCAGCCGGGCGACCTGCGGCTCGCCGCCGTCGAAGGCGGCGCGCACCTCGGGGTCGTACTCCAGCAGCGAGTGGAGCAGATGAGCGGTGTCGACCTGCCGGTCCCCGTCCCGTACGGCACGCCTGCGGGCGCCCGCGACCACCGCTGCCAGCTCGGCGCTGAGCCTGGCATCGTCGTCCACTCCTGGGTCTTCGCCGGCCTGCTGCCGGGGCATGGGGTGGTGCACACCCTTACCCCATCAGCCCACCGCGATCCGGTCATCCCCGGCCGGAACCATTTCCGCGTCCCACACAGAGCGGACGCCGCCGGCCAGGATCTCCTCCTTACGGATGAGATCAGACCCGACCCGGCGGCCCGAACCGTCGCTTGGTGGCGCGTCCGCGGACACGGCGAGGCGCCCCGCGGACCGCTCCACGGGGCGCCGACGCCGCCGCACAGCCGGGGTCAGTCCTCGTCGGCGAGGATGAGGTACAGCTTCTTGCGGGCGTCGTTGATGACGGTCAGCGCCTTCTCGCGCTGCTCCTTGTCGCCGGTCTTCCAGACCTGGCCGAAGGCCTCCATCAGGCCGAAGCCGGCCTGGCGGATCTCACTGAGGGCCTCCCAGTCGACGCCGCGCGAGGCCTCTTCCCAGGGGGCGTCCGGGCCTTCCCCGGCCGCCGCGCGGCCCGTCTCGGTGAGCGAGAACAGCTTTTTGCCACCCTCGCTCTCACTGGCGATCAGTCCCTCGTCCTCCAGCAGTTGCAGGGTGGGGTAGACCGAGCCGGGGCTGGGCTTCCAGGCACCGCCGCTGCGTTCGGCGATCTCCTGGATCATCTCGTAGCCGTGCATCGGCCGGTCTTTCAGCAGGGCCAGGATCGACGCCCGTACGTCGCCGCGCCGCGCCCTCCCCCTGGGGCCGCCGCGCCCTCGCCCGCCCCAGGGGCCGGGACCGAAACCGCCGAAGCCGCCCCCGGGGCCGCCGGGACCGAAACCGTGCCCGCCCGGACCGAAGGGCCCGAAGGCCGCACGCCGCCCGTCGGCGTCGCCCCGGCCGTGCCGGTGGCCGCCGTGTCCGTGTCCACGCTCGAATCCGTGGTTGTGCATGATCATCACTCCATTTGTTCCGTGATCTAGCACAGATCTACCGTTGACCTGTCGCGATGCCTCAACGATATATCGGAACAGTTCGAGTGACAAGCCCCTCCGTCGTCTCCGATGGTGACCTGTCTCAGGGAAGTTCGACCGGTCTCACTGAACTTTGACCACGGGCTGTTTCGTCTCATCGGAGTTTGACCGGCGCTGGCGGTAGGCCTTCTGCCTGCAGCGTTGTGAGCACGTCCGGCGTTGTTTCTGGCAAGGCCCTGGTGGCAGCGGCCCTTCGCAGACTTCGCAGGGTCGTGATGACGGTGTGGGTGCCGGTTCGGGTGGCTTCGGCGGTGCCGCGGGCCGCGCTGTCGGCGGCGGTGGAGGAGATGGGTTCGCAGGAGGCTGCCGGAGTTGCTGGCGGTGTGCTCGCTGGCGGCATCGGTCCGAACATGTCCGGCGTGGTGTCAGCATCTGGTCGCCGCAGACGGGGCAGATGGGTGGTTCGGATGGATCTGCCGGGCCTGCTTGGGCTGACCATTTCTGCTGGTGCTTGAGGTAGTTGGCTCGTCGACAGGCGGATGAACACAGGCGGTAGCGCTGTCCGGGCTGGATCTTCATGCTCTTGCCGCACTGCCGGCAGGAGGCTCTCAGTGAGGCAGCGCGAGGATGTCGTTCCCGGTGCGCCTTCTCTCGGCAGGCCTGGGAACAGCGCAGGCTCCGGCGTCCGATGACGTCGGAGGGCGGCATCTCCGCGTCGCACTCCAGGCAGCGCCTGGTTTCCAGGGTGGTGAGAAGGATCTCCGGGTCGCGGCCGGTCGCGGCGGCCAGCCGTGTCCAGCTGGGAAGGCCCAGGTGGTCGGGCGGTTCGCAGAGGAAGGTTCGCAGGTAGCTGGGCGGGAGATGGTTGGCGTGGGCCAGGCGGACGATGAAGGACCGGACGCCTTCGCCGGCCCGGGGACGGACCTGGAAGGGCAGGACGCGGATGTTCTCCTGGGTCATCGGGAGGTCCTGGGCCCGCGGGACTGAGCCGATTCGGCGGCGACGTCCAGTGAGACGGCCTTCAGACCGGCCTTGGTGATCTTCTCGGTGCCGTTGAAGATCGCGTCGATCGCGGCTCCACGGATCTGGTGGGAGAGGGCGCCGATCATGCCGCCGGTGCGGTCGTGCAGGTAGCGGTCGAGCTTCTTCAGGGTGCCGGTCTGGTGCCGCCGCAGGGCGAGGGTCTTCTCCATGGTGGCGACCAGGCCCCGCCATTCGCTGTTGTAAGGGAAGGGGTGGGTGGGGATCAGGGTGAACCGGCCCGCGATCTGGGCTCCACGGGTGCCGGTCAGCAGACTGCCGTGCTCGATGTCGATGCCCGCGTAGATGAACGTCGCGGGGATCCGCTCGGAGAAGTACTTGAGGGTGTCGGCGACTTCGGCGCCGTGCTGGGTGGTGAGCGAGATGTTGTGGAGTTCGTCGACCAGGATCATGCCGGTGCGGGCGTCGGTGCAGACACCGACGACGGACTCGATGAGGTCGGTGATGTTCATGCGGGCCATCACCGGCAGCCCGAGGAAACGGGCGAACTCGGCCGCGATCATGCGGGGTGTCGCGGCGGGCGGGACGGTGACGTAGATGACCGGCTTGCGGTCGGTGGCGGTGGGGTGCCGGGCCCGGTCCAGCAGTTCGTGGGACAGACCGAGCTGGGTGATCGCGATGGTCTTCCCGGTGCCGGCGGGGCCGGAGACGATCAGGCCCCGGCGGGCACTGATCGCGTGCCGGTTCAGCACGACCAGGCGGCGGCCGGTGGCGACGGTGTGCCGGACGGCCGAGGTGGCGACCACCAGAAGACGGCCGTGATGATCGAGACGGGCTTCGTCGAAGGCGGCCTGGCCCGCCTCGCCGAGCGCGTCGTACTGAGCATCGTCGAGCCGGGGCGGCGGGGGCGGCGGCCCGTCGACGAAGCGGCGCCAGCCGTCGATCGTGGTCAGGTGCCGCTGGGAGTCCTGGGGCAGAGCGGGTGATGCCGTCATGAGCGTTTCCAGGGGTCTTCGAGCGGGTCGAACAGTCCGAGCGGGATCACCTCGGCCATCGAGTCCTCGCCCTGGTCGGCTTCGTCCTCGGGATCCGTCTGAGCACCGGCAACGGGTGCCGGGGTGAGAGGACCTGCGGCTTTCGTGCGGGCAGCCACCCGCCGGTCGCGCTTGCCGGGCTTCGGGTCCTGCTCGGTCTGCGGGCCGCCGTGGGCCCGGGTGAGCAGGGCGGCGACCGCGTCGGCGATCTCCGCCTCGGTGGCGCAGGGCAGTTGATGGCTGACGTGGTCCCAGGCCAGGTCACCGAAGGGGACCGGTGCCCGGTTCAGGTGTTTCCAGGTGGCCGGGACCCACTCGCCGTGACCACGGTGGTTGCGGACCCAGATCCGGGAGACGTCGTAGGGGTCATGGTGGACTTCCCAGAGGCCGCGTTTGGCCCGGACACCGGAGTCCTGCCGACGCATCGGCCCCAGTTCCGGGCTGTCGTAGGTGCGGTTCTTGATCCGGATGCCGTACTCGTTGACCACCCGCCATTCCGCGGGCAGGAGTTCGACGTAGTCGTCGCCGCTGAGCGCGATCGGAACGTAGCCGCAGGCCTCGACCAGGGTGGCGTACTTCTCGTTCGGAGTGAACAGCCGGCCCGGGTGGGACGGGTCGCGCAGACCGTCGTGCTTGCGGTTCTGCCACTTGGCGACGATCCACTCGTCCAGGAGTTCCTGCAGTTCGAGCAGGGACCACAGGCGTTCGTGCTCCAGGTGGCGCCCGCGGTGGTCGGTGTTGCGGCCGGTGTAGCCGGGCAGGAACTGCGCGAACAGCGTGGCCACCGAGCCCAGCATCTTCTCGATGTGGCCCTTCTCGAACCCCGAACCCTTGTGCGTCGGCTGGAACTCGATCTCCAGGAACCGGCAGGAGGAGCGGAAGTTCCGCGAGATGAACACGCTTCCGTGGTCGCAGACAATCATCTCCGGGACGATCACCGGCCGGGCCGCGGCGTGTTCCAGCCGTTCGTCCAGCGCCAGCAGGCGGCGGTGGGGCAGCACCGAACGGGACATGCTCAGCGCGTCCCTCCAGCCCGGCCGCATCAGCTCAGGAGTGACGGTGCGGGCCAGCAGCACGCTGGCGTCCACGGACTTCGTGGTCGGACGCAGCACCGCCGCGGTCAGGGTCCGGGTGGCGACATCGATCATGGCCGTGAGCTCGACTTTGCCCGTGACGCCGTTGTCGAGCAGGACCAGCACGTCCAGCGGGGTGGAGTCGATCTGCATGATCTCGCCCGGCGCGAAGACCGGAAGCTGACCGTGGGGAGCCTCGGCGCCGTAGGCCTTGGAACGACGGGTCGTGGCCGACCCGGTGGTGTGGGTGCCCGCGGTCAGTTTCGCCAGCAGCCGGTAGAGCGTCGCGCGGGACGGAAGCTTCACCGCCCGGCCTTCCGGGGTCTTCTGGAGGATCTCTCCGACCCTCCAGAGGAGGAAGGTCCCCGTGCGGGTCGATGCATCGACGGCCTCATCGATCGCCTGCCGCATCGCAGCGACCACCACCTCGTCGACCTCGCCGAACTGGGGTGTCTTGCGTATCGGCCGGTGGTCGGCGAGGCCGATCACCCCCTGTTCCTGGTAGCGGCGCCGGCGGTGGGCGACCGTGCTGGGTGTCACCGGGTGCCCGGCGGCCGCCAGTTCGGCGGCCTTGGACCGCTGACGTGCGGTCACCGACCGGTCCGGCCCGTATTCGGGCCGGGGCGTCGTGCCGGGCTCCGCTCCGGGCGGCAGACCGTGCAGCACCTCCAGGATGTGGCCCTCCCACCACAAGGCCTTCTCCATCACCGCTTCGGGGAAGGTCTCCAGCAGGGAAGCCGGCGGCAGCGGCATCCGCATCGGCGTGTCCACGACCTGGAAGTCGTCGGCGTCGAACAGCTTCAGCAACGGGACAGCGCGATACGGCTCTTCCTCATCGGTCAAGGTCAGGGCCACTGCCGAGACGGCAAGCACCGCGCGGATCTGTCCGTCGAACCGGACCCGGTCCCCGACCGCGATCCGAGGCGGTCGCTGCAGCTTGCTCACCGTGTTCCCCTCCCGGCGCTGACCAGGCTCTCCGTTCCCAGCAGCCCGGACTCCAGATCCGTCACGAGCCGCCCGGACCACAGCAGGTGGAACAGCACCGGCAGGACCTGCAGTCGGTCACCAACCCGCTCGGCTCCGGCCCACAACGGCAACGGCTCCGAGAACACCTCCAGCAGCCGGGCCGCGACGTCCGGCGGCCGTCCGGAGCGGTCACGCCGATAGCGGGCCAGCCACCGGACGTTCGCCATGAGCACCGGCTCCGGCGTGCCCACGTGCTGAAACTCCCAGCCCACCGCATCGCAGGCCAGGCGGGTCGCCGCGAAGGCCTGCGCGGTCCGCTCATCCATGCGGTCGCCGGCGCGGACGTCGATCACACGGCCTCGTCCGTCACCGAGCCGTACGAAGTAGTCAGGGGCGTGACGCCGTGATCTCTGCCCGTCGTGCCAGTGCAGCCAGAACGGCTGGGAGCCGATCCCGACGACCTCCGGGTCCCGGTCCAGCAAGATCAATCGATCCCGCTCGAGCCACGACTCGTAGCCCACGTGATCGCCGACCGTCACCGCGTAGTACCAGCCCGCGAAGCTCTTCTCGCCCTTCGTCCAGCGGAACGGACGTACAGGTTCCGCCTCCTCGAAGCGTGTGTTCCAGGCCCTGCCCAACGGCAGTCGAAGACGCTCTCCAGACCTCAGAAAGTCCAGCTCAAACGCCGAAAGCGCCTCATCCCCGAACGCCCGTACAGGTGTGGCCACCGTCGTCCCGCCCCCTCGCAAGCCCAACCGCCGCGAACGTAGAGCAGCAGCCGGTCAAACTTCAGCGAGAACGGTCAAAGTTCACTGAGACGAGTCAGATGGTCTGACAAGTCCCCTCCGCCGTCACCCGTTCGACAAGCCCTCTTCGCCGTCACCCGTTGTCCCGTCTCACTCAATCGAGTCGTTTTCTCGACAAACCGAGTCGTTCAGGCTGATCTCAGCGCACCCCGTCGCACGACTGCACGCGCAGGGGGGTGCCGTACGGCTGTACCGGCTGGAATGGATCAGGCAGGACCGTGCGTCGCGTTGTCGCACTGAGCCATTTCGACGCCGAGTTGGGAACCCAGTTCCTCGAAGCCCAGTGCGGCCGCAACACGCCGCGAGGCGGGAGGACGCGCGCGCCACTGCGGCAGCAGCCCGGCAGCGAGGGCATGAGCGACGGCGGCTGAGCCCGTTACTCGCGCCAGCCCTCGCCCTCGCACTTCTGGGGCCGTCAGCACGCCGATATGGGCTGTCCGCCTCGGCCAGGCCCGATATCCCGCGGCAGCAACCACCTGGCCATGCTCGCGCACCACGAACGCCGGCGACGTGATGTCGTCCAGAGCAGCCTCACCAGCGTCCTCATGACCAGCCACCTGCTCCAGGATCCGCACATCCGGGTGAGCGGCCGGCAGTTGCCGTACCGTCAACGCACCAGACGCCACCGGGCGGAAAGTGGCTGGGGACACGTACGCCAGCGCCGCCGGCCCGAGCACCCGAGTCACCGGAAGAACCTCACGGACCGCAGTGCTGTCCACGACGGCTTCAACCGGCAGTCTCCCGAGTGCGCCACGAACGATCACGGCGGCACTGTCACTCGGCGCGGTCACGACCGCTGATCCGCCCAGAGCCACCACTCCGACCCAGCCGACCGGACACAGCCCGGACCGCGGGGAGACCACCACATGCACACCGCCCGGCGGGGCGAACGACACCGGCACCCGGGCCAGGTCTTCCCAGAGCCCACGGGCCCGGACCACCAACGCATCCATCGACATGGCGCCGATCCTGTCAATCGAAGCAAGCTGCCGACCCGCGAATCAACCAGCGGCGTCGGCGGATGCGGCACGGAGACGCTCCATCGACGTCGTCTCAGGAGAACCGGACCGGTCGGTCTCGGCCCCGCGGAACGCGCCGTCATCACCGCCCTGCACGCCTACGAGGCCGCCCTGGAGCAGGCGGGCGACCAGCGTCGAAACGCGCAGCCGGGTGAGCGGGCCTGGCGCAGTCGGCGCGGCGCGGCCTGCTGAGCAGCCGCTCTCGCTTCTCATCGAGGCGCGGACGACGGACTTCGTTGAGACAGGACACCCGTCGCCAGAAACGAGCCAGTGATCACGAATTGGCCTTGGTCTGCGGCTTCGCGGGGCTCTTACCGTCATGACCATGCAGATGCGAATCGTCGACGCCTTCACCGACCGCCCCTTCGCCGGCAACCCGGCCGGCGTCCTGCTCCTCGACGCCTTCCCCGACGCCGACTGGATGCAGAACGTGGCCCTGGAGCTCAACCACCCCGAGACGGCGTTCTCCCACCCGCTGCCCGAGGGTGGCGAGGCCGACTGGGCGCTGCGCTGGTTCACCCCGGCGACCGAGGTGCCGATGTGCGGTCACGCAACGCTGGCCACCGCGCACGTCCTGCACACGACGGGCGCCCACCAGGGCCCGGTGCGGTTCGCCACGCGCAGCGGCGTCCTGGTGGCGACACCCCGCGAGGACGGCTCGATCACTCTGGACTTCCCCACCGCCCCGCTCACCCCGGTCGACCTCCCCGGGGGACTCGCCGAGGCGCTGGGCGCGCAGCCGCTGGCCGCCTTCGACACCGGCCCGAACGTCGGTGACCTGCTGGTGGAGCTCGCCGACGAGCGGACCGTCCACGCCCTGCGCCCCGACCACAGGGCCATCGGCGCGCACTCGACGCGCGGCGTCATCGCCACTGCCCGCGCCGAGAACCCCGCCCTCGGCTACGACTACGTATCCCGGTGCTTCTTCCCGAACCTCGGCATCGACGAGGACCCGGTGACCGGCAGCGCCCACACGGCGCTCGCCCCGTTCTGGTCCGGGCGCCTCGGCCGCGCCGAACTGACCGGCCTGCAGGCCTCGGCCCGCTCCGGCCGCGTCCGCACGGAGCTGCGCGGCGAGCGCACACTGCTCGGCGGCCGGGCGGTGACGGTGATCGAGGGCGAACTGCTCGCCTACTAGGGTCTGTCCTCAGGCGGTGGGCAGCCAGTCCACCTTGCCGGCCAGCAGCGCGTACCCGACGAACGCCCCGATGTCGAGCAGCGCGTGCGCGACCACCAGGGGGCCGACGCGACCCCAGCGCCGGTACAGGAGGACGAAGACGACGCCCATCACCATGTTGCCGACGAAGCCGCCGATGCCCTGGTAGAGGTGGTACGAGCCGCGCAGCACGGAGCTGGCCGCCAGGGCGGCGCCGGGCGTCCAGCCCAGCCGGCCGAGCCGGCGCAGCAGGTAACCGACGACGATGACCTCTTCGACGATCGAGTTCTGCAACGCCGAAAGGATCAGCACCGGGAACTTCCACCACACGTCGGGCAAGGCCTCGGGGACGACCGTGAGGTTGAAACCGAGGCCGCGTGCGGCGAGGTAGAAGGCGATCCCGGTGCTGCCGATCACCGCGGCGACGACGGCTCCGCGCCCCAGGTCGGGCCAGGGGCGGGTGCGGTCGAGACCCAGGGTGCGCAGGCTCTGCCCCTCACGCAGCAGGAAGTGCGCGACCAGGGCGACGGGGACCAGCGCGGTGGCGATCCCGAACAGCTGCCAGGCAAGGTCGAGCCAGGGGCGGCCGGGAGCGGCGGAGGCGTTGAGGGTGGCGGCCTGGTCCTTCAGGCCGCCGGGCCTGGTGACGGACCCGACGAAACTGATGACCGCGGACACGGCGCTGGCACCGAGCGAGACGCCGAGCACGAGCAAGGTCTCGTCCCGCAGCACCCGCCGCGACGGCCGCTCCACCGCGTCTCCCGCCCGTGACCCCACCGCACCCTGCACGCCCGCCTCCAGCCGAGTAGTCCAGTGCACCTCTTCGCCTCAACCGCGAAGATCCCACCGGACAGCCTCGCAGACGCCCCCGCACCCCGACGCCCGGCCCCACCTCACCGCCCCGCGCCCGGGCCCGGGCCCGGGCCCGATGAGCGAAGCCGCCGCCGGGCGGCAGAGCTCCCGGCACCCCGCTACAACGCCCAACCGCGCGGCTCCCGGCACCCCGCTACCCGCCCAACCGCAGAGCCTCCGGCACCCCCACCGGCCAGGCGTGCACCGGATCGCCCTGGCGCATCAGCTCCGCGTAGCGCCGCGTCGTCGCGGCCAGCGCGGCCTCCCGGGACAGGCCGCTGTCCAGGGCCCGGTGGAACGTCGCCACCTGCCAGGACGCTCCGTTCACCCGGCGCCGGCAGCGCTCGTCGATCACACCGAGGTAGAAGTCGCGGTCGGCCGGTTCGACGCCCCACGCGTCCAGCCCGGCCGCGGCGAGCGGCAGCAGTTCGTCCCGGACCAGGCCGACCGCGTCGACCTCGGCCGTACCGCCGTACCGCCCCCGCCGCGGCCAGGTGAAGCGCGCCTCGACGCCGTACCGGCACGCGGCGTCGAAGTTGGCCGCGGCGGCCTCGAAGGGCAGCCGGGTCCACACCGGCCGGGAGTCCTCGGCCAGGGCGCGCACCAGCCCGTAGTAGAAGGCCGCGTTGGCGACGACGTCGGTGATGGTCGGCCCGGCGGGCAGCACCCGGTTCTCCACCCGCAGATGCGGTACGCCGTCGGCGACGTCGTACACGGGCCGGTTCCAGCGGTACACCGTGCCGTTGTGCAGCACCAGCTCGGCGAGCTTCGGGACGCCACCGGCGTCGATCACGGCCAGCGGGTCCTCGTCGTCGCAGATCGGCAGGAGCGCGGGGTAGTAACGCAGGTTTTCCTCGAAGAGGTCGTACGCCGAGCTGATCCAGCGCTCCCCGAACCAGGTGCGCGGCCTGACCCCCTGCGCCTGGAGCTCGGGCGGGCGGGTGTCGGTCGACTGCTGGAACAGCGGCGGCCGGGACTCGCGCCACAGCTCCCGGCCGAACAGGAACGGCGAGTTCGCCCCCACGGCGATCTGCGCGGCGGCCGCCGCCTGCGCGGCGTTCCACACATCCGCGAACCGCCCCGGCGTGACCTGGAGGTGCAGCTGCACGGAGGTGCAGGCGGCCTCCGGCGCTATCGACTTCGACGTGCACGTCAGATGCTCGACTCCGTCGATGTCGAGCGTGAAGTCCTCGCCCCGCGCGGCCACGATCTGCTCGTTGAGCAGCACGTAGCGGTCCACGTCGGACAGGTTGGAGGAAACGAGGTCGTCCCGTTCGAGGGTCGGCAGAATACCGATCATCACGATTCCGGCGTCCACCTCACCCGCTTTCCGGTGGGCATATGCCAGAGACGTACGGAGTTCCTCCGCGAGCCGGTCGAATACCCGCCCACCCAGCCGATGGGGGGTGATGTTCACTTCCAGGTTGAACATGGCGAGTTCTGTTTGGAAATCTCGGCTGGCGATCCTTTCGAGGACCTCCCCATTGAGCATTTTGGGCATGCCGTCGGCACCGGCGAGATTCAGCTCGATCTCCAGCCCCATGAGGTTCTTCGGCCGATCGAACCGCTTCTCCTCCAGCAACCGCTCCAGTCCCCGCAGGCACTGCTGGAGCTTCGTGCGGTAGCGCTGCCGATCGGACAGGTCGAACGCGCCTGCCACGACCTTCTCCCCCATCGAAGTCCCTCCTCGGTGGGCGGCCGAGAGATCCGGCCGCCGGTGTCCGGGTCAGGGTGGATAATGCCCAGCCCGAGCGATCCGTAACTCCCCCGGCGATCTCCCACAGCCGCTACTCTGGTCACTTGCACCAAGGAAGACCAGCGGCACATTCACCGGGCATGAGGCAGCGCGCATTTTCCGCCGCCGGAGACCTCGTGAAAAACGCCGACGAGAATTGGCCGACCGCGGCACGGGCATTTTCCGAGGTCATCGAGGTGTCCCCCCTTCGGAATCAGGATGTTCTCCCACGTATCGCCGACTGAATGAACTCTTGTGCGAGTGCCCGGAGACGGTTAGACGAAACACTGGCTGAACAAATGTCGTATAAACTCGGTCGACAGGGCAGAAGGCTGGCACCCATGGTCGGAGGAAACTGCCGTCGCGATCACGCCCGGCAGGCCTCACACTCACACCATCGCTCGCAGACCCCGGCCCCGCCTCTCTGTCCTTCCCTGAGCTGACAGCGCTGTCTGCCCACGCCCCCCTCGCGTCACCCTGCCTGTCGAACGAGAGGCGACCCACCATGCCGCTGCATGTCCCTCCGGCTCCCGCGCCCGCACTCCGCTCCGTCCTCGCGGCCCTCGATTCCCCCACCGCGGTCCGCGAGGCCCGTACCCCCGCCCTGCGCAGCGCCCAGGGCGCCGTGACGCCCGAGCTGCCGCTGCCGGTCCACGCACTGGACCGGATCACGGCCCAGGGCGAGCCGGTGACCCGGCTGACCGGCTGGCGTTTCCTGATCCGCTCCGGCGACCACGTGGTGGCCGCGGCGGAGACGATGCTGACGCCGGACGGCTGGGCCTTCTCGCACTTCTTCGAAGGGCCGTACATCGTCTCGACCGAGCGCGCGCTGCGTCAGGCCGAGACGCTCACCCAGTCGTACCAACCGCGCCTGCTGTCCGTACCGGGCCTGTACATGCTCACGCTCTGGCTGCACGGCGACTGCACCTCGGACGGCACCGCGGGCCATCCCGCGGCGGCCGACCTGCTCGTCCCGCTGGCTCCCGCCCCGCCCGGCATCGCGGCCAACCGCCCGCACCAGGTCGCCGACCTGCTCCCGGTACTGACCCTCCGGGTGCCGCCGGCCCCGCCCACCCCCTTGCTCGGCTCACCCGCCTGACGGCCGAGCCGGACGTCACGCGGCGAACTCCGTCCCTCGTGCCCCGTCACCGGAATTCCGGTGACGGGGTGCGCTGCCGTTTCCGACGTTTTTCCTGTTTCCGCTGGTACGCCGCCGTCCTTCCGGAGTGAAATTCCGCTCCGAAGAGCGCTTTTCCACTCACCCGAGCACAATGCTCGCTCACAAGAGTGCACATTCGCTCGGACGAGCCGGAACCGCTTTCCGGTCCATCCGGACTAGCCTCATCCGGCTACCCCGAACCACCCGAAGGGACAGTGCAGTTGGGCTGAACCGTCCGCCCGGGTGACGCGTCCCAACCTGTGAAGAGGCGGTGCACCGAAATCCCTGCGGAACGACGCCCGCGGGGCAACACTGGGTCCGACCGACTTATCACAACGGGGGGCGGCCATGAACGACGCTTCACGCCGCGGGACAGACACCACGGCAGTCCCAGCCGACACGACAGAGCGAAAGATCCCTTCCATGTGCCAGCACCAGCCACCGTGCCCGACCGCCGACTCCGCCGACCGGGAATCCGCCCGTCTCGTGGCGCACCACCCGGAGCAGGGCTGGAGCCTGCTGTGCAACGGTGTCCTGTTCTTCGAGGACACCGGTGAGCTCCTGCCGGACGGCCAGATCATCGCCCCGCACCGGCTGCCGGCCGGCAGTCCCGTGATGACCGCGGCCTGATCATCTGAGAGGGCGGACCCTGGTCGTCCGCCCCCGCTCGGGGCGCGCAGTCGGACCAGTCGAACGCCGCGTGGCTTTTCGGTGACGTACATGCCGATCACCCACCCGGTGAAACCGCCGGCCACCTCGGCGGACGGACAGCGCCCGTCCAGTCCGGCCAGTCCGGTCCCATCCGACCGCAGCACCCCGAGCACCTCGCGGCGGGCGACGACCGCCGACACCGGCACGATGCCCCCGCCGAGCGCCTTGCCCAGCAGCAGCACGTCGGGGACGACGCCCTCGTGGTCCACGGCGAGCGTGCGGCCCGTGCGGCCCAGGCCCGACTGGATCTCGTCCGCGACGAACAGGCACCCCGCGCGCCGGGTCACCTCCCGCACGCCCGCCAGATAGCCGTCGTCCGGGACGATCACGCCCGCCTCGCCCTGGACCGGCTCGATCAGCACCGCCGGCCGAGAGGGCCGGCCCCGGGTCCGCCATGTCCGGTTGCCCCCTATCGTGACCGGCATGCACTCCTACACGATCGGCCAGGCCGCACGACTGCTCGGCGTGAGTCCCGACACCGCACGCCGCTGGGCGGACGCGGGCCGGGTGGCCACCCACCGCGACGAGAGCGGGCGGCGGCTCATCGACGGCCGGGACCTGGCCGCGTTCTCGGTGGAACTCGCCCGGGCGGGGGGCGGCGAGGAGGAGACGCCGTACACCTCGGCCCGCAACGCCTTCCCCGGCATCGTGACCGCGATCAAGCTCGGCGATGTCGCCGCCCAGGTCGAGATCCAGGCCGGCCCGCACCGCCTGGTCTCCCTCCTGACCCGCGAGGCCGTCGAGGAACTGGGCCTGGAGGTCGGCATGGAGGCCACGGCCCGCGTGAAGTCGACAAACGTACACATCGACCGAACTTGACGCTACGGCACCCACCACTCGCCCATCTCGCGCATACGATCATCCACGCGCCTGTTGCCTCGCGCATGCGATGACACAGCGGACTTCCACTTGGCATCTGCGTCAGCCTGATCGACGCAGGGGAAGGGCCCGGACGGCCGTTCTCCAGTGGAGCCGGACGCCGCCTCGTCGTGCGGGCCGGACGGCCGCCTCGCCGTGGAGACCGGACGGCCGCCTCGCGGAGGCCGGCGGGGCGGTTCGGCCGCCTCTCTCCGGAAGGCCGGCCGACCACCTCCCCGCCAGGCCGCCGTCCGGTCCTTCCCAAGTCGAAGGAGGCCGACGCCGCCGTCGTCCACCAGAACGACGTGCGCTCCGCCGGTGGCGAGGCGGAGGGTGAGAAGCTCCCCTGGCCGGCCGGTGGTCGGCGGTGTCGCGCTGCTCCTGGCGTTCGGCCGCAACGGGATGATCGGGCGGTGGCTGGACGCGTGGTTCGGCGTCACCGTGCCGTTCACCACGGCGGGCGTCGTGATCGCGGAGACGTTCGTGGCGATGCCGTTCCTCGTCATCGGCGTCGAGGGCCGCTGCGCGCCGCCGGCCCCCGCTACGAGGAGGCGGCGACCACCTTGGGCGCCTCCCGCTGCACCGCGTTCCGCCGCGTCGCCCTCCCGCTGATCGCGCCCTGCATCGCCGCGGGCTCGGTCCTGGCCTGGGCCGCGCGCTCGGCGAGTCCGGCGCCTCGATCACCTTCGCCGGCATCTTCCCCGGCCGCACCCGGGCCATGCCCCTGGCGGGCTACCTGGCCCCGCGGAACGACCCGGCGGCCGCGATTAACCTCAGCCTGGTCCTGCTCACGGTCTCGATCCCGGTCCTGGCAGGCCTGCGGGACCGCTGGTCGACCGCGTCGGACGCCATGGTCCTGGCCGACCGCCTGATCGTCATCGAGCACGGCGACGTCGTCCAGGAGGGCACCCCCGTCCGGGCCGCGTTTCTCAGGCCGCCCAGACCCACGCCTGCCCGGCCTGAGAACGCGGCGAGGGCCCCCGAGGGAGCCCTCGCCGACCTCATCGACCTCGCCGACCCGCGTCGGCCCGACGCGGGTCGCCGCCGCTCAGTCCTCGTAGGCGTCCAGCGGCGGGCAGGAGCACACCAGGTTACGGTCACCGAACGCCTGGTCGATCCGACGCACCGGCGGCCAGTACTTGTCGGCGACCGACACCCCGTCCGGGAAGGCGGCCTCGTCCCGCGCGTACGCGTGCTCCCACGCACCGGCCAGGGCTCCGGCGGTGTGCGGAGCGTTCCGCAGCGGGTTGTCGTCGGCCGGCCACTCCCCCGAGCCGACCTTCTCGATCTCCGCCCGAATCGCGATCATCGCCTCGCAGAACCGATCGAGTTCGGTCAGGTCCTCGGACTCGGTCGGCTCGATCATCAGCGTTCCGGCGACCGGGAACGACATCGTCGGCGCGTGGAACCCGTAGTCGATCAGCCGCTTGGCCACGTCGTCGACGCTCACCCCGGTCGCCTTGGTCAGCGGCCGCAGATCGATGATGCACTCGTGCGCCACCAGTCCGCCCGGACCGGTGTAGAGCACGGGGTAGTGCGGCTCCAGCCGCTTGGCGACGTAGTTGGCGCTCAGCACGGCCACCTGCGTGGCCCGCTTCAGTCCCTCGCCGCCCATGAGCCGGACGTAGGCCCACGAGATCGGCAGGATGCCCGCCGACCCCCACGGCGCGGCCGAGATCGGCCCGACCCCGGTCTCCGGCCCGGCCTCGGGCTGCAGGGGGTGGTTCGGCAGGTGCGGCGCCAGGTGCGACCGTACGGCCACCGGGCCGACGCCCGGGCCACCGCCGCCGTGCGGGATGCAGAACGTCTTGTGCAGGTTGAGGTGGGACACGTCGCCGCCGAAGTGGCCCGGCTTGGCGAGCCCCACGAGCGCGTTGAGGTTGGCGCCGTCGACGTACACCTGCCCGCCGGCGTCGTGCACCTGCGCGCAGATTTCGGCGACGTGCTCCTCGAACACGCCGTGCGTGGACGGGTACGTGATCATCAGCACCGACAGCTCGTCGCGGTACTGGTCGATCTTCGCCCGCAGGTCCTCGACGTCGATCTCGCCGTCCTCGGCGGTCTTCACCACGACGACCTTCATGCCGGCCATGACGGCGCTCGCGGCGTTCGTGCCGTGCGCGGACGACGGGATCAGGCACACGGTCCGCTGCTCGTCGCCGTTGGCGCGGTGGTACCCGCGCACCGCGAGCAGTCCGGCCAGCTCGCCCTGCGATCCCGCGTTGGGCTGCAACGAGACCTTGTCGTACCCGGTGACCTCGGCGAGCCGGTCCTCCAGCTCACGGATGAGCGTCAGGTACCCCTGGGCCTGCTCGGCGGGCGCGAACGGGTGCAGCTGCCCGAACTCCGGCCAGGTGACCGGCTCCATCTCGGTGGTCGCGTTGAGCTTCATGGTGCAGGAGCCCAGCGGGATCATGCCGCGGTCGAGCGCGTAGTCCCGGTCGGCGAGCCGGCGCAGGTAGCGCAGCATCGCGGTCTCGGAGCGGTGCTGGTGGAAGACCGGGTGGGTCAGGTAGTCGTCAGTGCGCAGCAGCCCGCCCGGCAGCACGTCCTCCGTGACGGCGTCCAGGGCCTCGATGTCCCCGTCGACGCCGAACGCGGCCCACACGACGGTCAGATCGGCCCGCCTGGTGGTCTCGTCGCAAGCCATCGAGACGTGGTCGGCGTCCACCAGCCGCAGGTTGACCCCGCTCGCGCGCGCGGCGGCGACGACGTCGGCCGCCCGCCCCGGCACCCGCGCGGTGACGGTGTCGAAATACGCGCCGGTGACGAGCTCGACGCCGCCGTCGCGCAGGCCCGCGGCGAGGACCGCCGCGTACCGGTGCGTGCGCAGCGCGATGCCCTTCAGCCCTTCGGGGCCGTGGTAGACGGCGTACATGCCGGCCATCACGGCGAGCAGCACCTGCGCGGTGCAGATGTTGCTGGTCGCCTTCTCCCGCCGGATGTGCTGTTCACGCGTCTGAAGTGCCAGCCGGTAGGCCTTGTTCCCGTCGGCGTCGACGGAGACGCCCACGAGCCGCCCGGGCAGGCTCCGTGCGAACTTCTCCCGCACCGCCAGGTAACCGGCGTGCGGCCCGCCGAAGCCCATGGGCACACCGAACCGCTGCGTGGTGCCGACCGCGATGTCGGCGCCCAGCTCGCCCGGCGACTTCAGCAGCGTCAGCGCCAGCAGGTCGGCGGCGACGGTGACGAGCGCGCCCAGCTCGTGCGCCTGGTCGATGACCGGCTTGATGTCGCGTACGGCTCCGGAGGCGCCCGGGTACTGGATCAGCACGCCGTTGATCTCCCGCCCGGCGACCTCGGCGGGGATGCCCCGGCGGAGGTCGGCGACGACGACCTCGACGCCGGTCGGCTCGGCGCGGGTCTCGATCACGGCGATGGTCTGCGGCAGCGCGTCCGCGTCGACCAGGAACAGGCCCTTCTTGTTCTTGCCCGTGCGCCGGGACAACGCCATCGCCTCGGCGGCGGCGGTGCCCTCGTCGAGCAGTGAGGCACCGGAGGTCGGCAGCCCGGTCAGGTCGGCGACCACGGTCTGGAAGTTCAGCAGCGCCTCCAGCCGGCCCTGCGAGATCTCCGGCTGGTACGGGGTGTACGCCGTGTACCAGGCCGGGTTCTCCATGACGTTGCGCAGGATGACGGGCGGGGTGAACGTCCCGTAGTACCCCAGGCCGATCATGGAGCTCAGGACCTGGTTGCGGTCGGCGAGCGAGCGCAGCTCGCGCACCACCTCGGCCTCGGTGCGGGCGCCCGGCAGGTCCAGGGCGTCGGCGTTCTTGATCACATCCGGGACCGCGGCGGCGGTGAGCTCGTCGAGCGAGCCGTAGCCGACCTGCGCGAGCATCTTGGCCCGCGCCTCCTGATCGGGCCCGATGTGGCGCTGCTCGAAGGGGATGCCCTGTTCGAGTTCGGAGAGCGGAATGCGCTGGGCGGTCATTGCGGAGGCCTCCTGGTCTGACGCGACCTTCGAGGGACACCACGGCACGGGTGCCCCGACGGCCTCCCCCTCTGTCATCTCGACCTGAGAGCTTCACCGGCCGTCCGGGGACGTCCGGCTTGCACCGTCGGTGAGAGCGGAAGCCGTGACACCCGCCCTGCTTTCCAGAGTGACCTCGTCCGTGCGGTACGTGGGCCTGAGAGATTCCGGGGAGGATTTGCTCCTTCGGCGCCTCCGGTGGTCTCGCCGGAGGACTCTCCCGCACGGGGTCAGCAGCCGTTTGCCAGACTACCAGCGAGGTCAACGCCCGGGCGTTCGAGTGGCCGCCTCCCGCAATGTGCTCTTTTGTTGTGCCTACGGATGAGTTGCGAGCAAGTGGAGGGCCCGTGCAGACCGACATCGATCCGCGCAACCTGATCGGCCGCAAGGCATTCGACCGCAACGGCACCAGGATCGGCACCATCGACGAGGTCTACCTCGACGACGCGACCGGTGTCCCGGAGTGGGCCGCGATAAGGACCGGCCTGTTCAGCAGGGACGCCTTCGTCCCGCTGGAGCCCAGCGAGCTGGTCGACGGCAGCCTGCACGTCCCCTTCGACCGGGCCCTGATCAAGGACGCCCCCGACTTCGGCGTGGGCCGGCACCTCTCCCCCGAACAGGAACTCCAGCTCTACCACCACTACGGCCTGGACGTGGCCGCGCCCCCCGCGTTCCCGGACCGCGACTTCGGCAAGCTGGCGGGTTCGGAGGAGACGTGACCCCGAGGGCTCAGCCCTGCGGCTCGGGTCTTCGCGCCACCAGCGGCAAGGGCTCCGCCGGCTCCAGCGCGGGATCGTCGACCCGGAAGGTCCGCACCCGCCCGGGCCCGGAGCCGGGTGTCTCGAACCGCACGGTCACCCTCCCCAGTCCACTGCCCTGCACCCACCCGTGCCCGTACCCGGCGTGCCGCACGTCGTGCCCGGCGGCCCATCGCCGCTCCGCCGGCTCGGGCTCCTCCCGCACCGGCTCGTCCGCCGGGGCGTCCTCCTCCCCCCCGCCCCGCTCCCCCGCCGCCTGCGCGAACAGATCCTCCTGCGTGTAGTCGGCCAGACCGCTGACCCCCACCCCCAGCAACCGCACACCCCCTGTGGTGTCCACGGAGTCCAGCAGCCGCGCCGCGGCCTCCCGCACCACCGCCGGATCGTCCGTGGGCCCCCGCAGCGTCTCGGACCGGGTCAGCGTCGAGAAGTCGTACCGCCGCACCTTCAGGACGATCGTCCGCCCCGACAGCCCGGCCCCGCGCAGCCGACGTACGCACCGGTCCGCGAGCCGCTGCACCTCCAGCCCGACCCGCGTGCGGTCGTGGATGTCCACGTCGTACGTGTCCTCGACCGACACCGACTTCGCCTCCCGCTCGGCGACCACCGGCCGGTCGTCGCGGGCCAGCGCCATGGCGTACAGCGCCTGCCCGTGCGCCTTCCCCAGCAGCCGCACCAGCTCGTCCTCGCCGGCCTCGGCGATCTCCCCGACCGTGGTGATCCCGGCCCGCCTCAGGTGGTCGCCCGTCGCGGGCCCCACGCCCGGCAACGTCCTTACCGGCATCGGACCGAGCAGCGCCCGTTCGGTGCCGGGTTCGATGAGCACCAGGCCGTCCGGTTTGGCCTGCTCGGAGGCGATCTTGGCGAGCATCTTCGAGGCGGCGAGCCCCACGGAACCGGTCAGGCCCGTGACGGCCCGGATGTCGGCCCTCAGCCTGACGCCCGCCAGCCGCGCCGACTCCCGGTCCCAGGCCGCCTCACCGGCCTCCAGGTCCACGAACGCCTCGTCCAGGCTCAGCGGCTCCACGAGCGGCGACAGCGCCCGCAGCAGGCCCATCACCTGGTCGCTGATCGTCCGGTAGAACCCGAAGCGCGGCACGAGGTACGCCGCGTTCGGCGCGAGCCGGCGCGCCTGGGCCATGGGCATCGCCGAGTGCACCCCGAACACCCGGGCCTCGTACGAGCAGGTCGCCACCACCCCGCGCGGCCCGAGCCCGCCCACGATCACGGCCTTTCCGCGCAGGCTCGGCTTGGACGCCTGCTCCACCGAGGCGAAGAAGGCGTCCATGTCGAGATGCAGGATCGTGGGCGCGGTTCTCACCTGTCCGATGCTGCCTCACGCCACTGACAACGCCCGCCGCGGCCCGACGACCGAACGGCCCCGGCGGCTGCTGTACGGAAGGCCTCAGACGGCCCGGTTGCGCCGCCGGGCCAGCTCGTCCGCGGGATTGTGCCCGACAAGCGTCTCACCGGTGTCGACGCGCTCCCCGTGGAGCTGCGACAGCGCGCCCTCCACGTCCCGCCACACCACCCCCACGGCGATCCCGAAGATGCCCTGCCCGCCTTGGAGCAGCGCGTGCACCTCGTCGGGCGAGGTGCACTCGTAGACCGTGGCACCGTCGCTCATCAGCGTCATCCGCTCCAGGTCCCGGAAGCCGCGCTCCCTGAGGTGCTGGACGGCGGTGCGGATGTTCTGCAGCGACACCCCGGTGTCCAGGAACCGCTTGACGATCTTCAGGACGACGACGTCCCGGAAGCTGTACAGACGCTGCGTCCCGGACCCGTACGCGGGCCGGACGCTCGGCTCGACGAGCCCGGTGCGGGCCCAGTAGTCCAGTTGCCGGTAGGTGATGCCGGCGGCCGCGCAGGCCGTCGGACCGCGGTAGCCGATCTCCTCGGACGCCATGGGCGCCGCCCCTCCGCCGCCGGGAACGGCCGTAGGTCGCTGCGGAGCGTGATCGCCCGCCCTGCCGTGCGGGGCGCACCCAGCGCTCGGGCGGAGCCGAGAGCTCGGGGGAGGGAACGGACCGCTTTCCCCGAAACCGCGTCCGGGGGCACCCCCAGCCGTACCGTCGCCGCTGCTTCTCACGCCGACCTCCGTCCTTGACCTGCCTTCTCGACGGTAGGCAGTCACCAAGGGCGCGTCAACGATCGCCACACTCGGCACGCCGAGTGATAATCACCCTAAGAGTGGTTTCCCGCACCCCGCTGCGGGGAAAGGCTAGCCGAATGCTCTGGCGGGAAGCCGTAGGACGCTCGTACTCGCCACCGGCACGTGCCGGAGCCGCAGACCGGCCACCCGGCACGCCCCGGCCCGTGGCGGACCGTACGTCCACCCGGGCCGGTCACCTCTCACTGGCTGCTGGTGCCGAAGTCCTCGGGGGAGATCTGGTCGAGGAACTCCCGGAACTTCTCCACCTCGTCCTCCTGCTCGTCGGGGATCGCGATACCGGCGTCGTCCAGCACCCCGTCACTGCCGTAGATCGGCGTTCCGGTGCGCAGGGCAAGCGCTATGGCATCGGACGGGCGGGCGCTCACCTCGACGCCGCTGGCGAAGACCAGCTCGGCGTAGAAGACGCCTTCACGCAGGTCCGTGATGCGTACTTCGGTGAGCTCCTGGCCGACGGCCTCCAGCACGTCCTTGAACAGGTCGTGGGTCAGCGGTCGCGCGGGGGCCATGCCCTGCTGGGCGAAGGCGATCGCCGTCGCCTCCCCCGGCCCGATCCAGATGGGGAGGTAGCGATCGCCTCCCACTTCGCGCAGGAGCACGATCGGTTGGTTGGAGGGCATTTCGACCCGGACACCTACGACATCGAGCTCGTTCACACAGCAACCCTAGGCCGTGCCCGGGACGTTTGGGTAGTCGGGCCACGATCGGCCCCGGGGATCCGGCCGCCCCGCGCCCGGGAGCAGGGCGGCGGGCCGGGACGCCGACCACCTGCGAACGCGGACCGGCCCCCGTACGCCGACGGCATCACGGCCTCGTGGAAACCGACAGCTTTCCGCCGGCTTTCCGTCCAGGCGCCCCTGGAGCCGCCACGGAGCTCCCCGTGGCCCGGATCCCGCGCAGTCCCCCACATCGGCGCGCCGAGCGCTCCGAGCCGGACCGAAGACCTGTGCGAGGCTCTGCGCAGAACCCTGCGCGAGGCGCTGCGGCACAAGCCTCGCCCGAAAGCCCGCCGCGCACTTGCCTCGCCCGAAAGCCCGCCGGCCGGCACACCGTCCGGCCGCCCGCTGACGCCCAGCCCGCACCCGGCACCCCAGCCCGCTCAGCGACCTCGGGAGACGCCGCACCCGTGCCTCGCATACGGGCCGACCGCCTACCTCGGCGGCGACAGCCCCGCCCCTCAGGGCAACCGCACCCCGAGCGCACTTCGCACCAGCGCCGCGTGCAGCTTCACGGTGAGCCCCGCCAGCTCCTTCGCCCGGGCCTCGGCGTGTGCCCTGGTCTGCGGATTCCGGTGCCGCTTCAGCGGGGCCACCACCTGGTCCACGAGCCCCGCCTCACGATCGGCCGCCGCTTTCATCGCCCGCAGGTGCCGCGGCTCGATCCCGAACCGCCCCAGCTCGACGACGAGCGACGCCACCGTGACGGCCTCCGCGTCGTAGACCCCGTCCCCCACCGGCGTGACCAGCCCGTACGACTCCCACTCGGCGAGCTCCTGCTCCCCGATCCCGGCCGCCGCCAGCAGGTCCGCCCGCCCGATCCGCGCCACCGTCGGCCCGTCCGGCTCCTCGGCGTCGGACACGGCCTCGCCGTCACGCTGTCGGCCCAGCGTCGGCAGCCGCACCGGCTCCCCGCGCTCCATCGCTTCGAGGTGCTCCCGGATCACCTTGAGCGGCAGGTAGTGGTCCCGCTGCATCCGCAGCACATGCCCGAGCCGCTCCACGTCCCCCGCGCTGAACTTCCGGTACCCCGAGGGCGTCCGCTGCGGCTCGATCAGCCCCTCCGACTCCAGAAAACGGATCTTGGAGATCGTGACCTCGGGGAACTCCGCGCGCAGCACGTTCAACACCGTGCCGATACTCATCAGCCCGCTGTCCGTGGCGGCGGCACCGTACCCGGCGCCGCCGCTCGGTGTGTGACGCATGGACCTTCCCTCGGTGTCCCTCCGGACGGATCCCGGAGGAGGGTCAGATGCCCTGCCGGCTCGCGTAGAAGACCAGCCGGTACTTGCCGATCTGCACCTCGTCACCGTTCGACAGGGCGACCTGGTCGATCCGCTCGCGGTTGACGTAGGTGCCGTTCAGGCTGCCGACGTCGGCCACCGTGAACGACCCGTCCGCGCCGCGCCGGAACTCCACGTGGCGGCGCGAGACCGTCACGTCGTCCAGGAAGATGTCGCTCTGCGGGTGACGCCCGGCCGTGGTCAGGTCGCTGTCCAGGAGGAAGCGGCTGCCCGAGTTCGGCCCCCGGCGCACCACCAGCAACGCCGACCCCAGCGGCAGCGCGTCCACCGCGGCCTGCGCCTCCGGGGAGAGCGTCGGCATCATCGTCTGACCGGTGGCCTCGGCGTCGTACGCCTCCAGGCCGCTGATGGAGATGGTCGAGGTGGTCTCCGACGGACGCTCGGCCGCCGCCCCCGCCCGCAGCGGAGCACCGCAATGGGAACAGAAGCGACTGCTCTCCGCGTTGCGGTTGCCGCACCTCGTACAAACCAGGGCCGACATGGACGGATCCTCCTGCCGCGGCTGCCCCGCAGGGGCGTGGGACGCGTACGGGTCGGCGGAAAACCCTCCACCCGCACTTGAGGTTGACGGTTGCCCGAAACCTATGCCTCCGGCCTGGGCAGGGTCAACCGACGGCGCGCCCTGACCACCGGAAATGTCACCACCCGGACCAGCGACCTGGTCCCGGAACAGCGGACGCTGGCCCTCCGCGTCAGGCTGTGCGCGATGACGAGCGGTCGCGTTGCCGCTGCCCTCTCGCGCGCTCTTGCCGAACAACTTCGCAAACAACTTCACGGGCGATTCCCCTTGACCGAAACAGACCCGCCCGTGGGGCAGGACGAACCCTGATTGCACACTCTGGCCGACCCGGACATCCTCACAACGTCCGTCTCCACCGGACAGTTTCCACCACGCACCACCCATTCGGTGCGTCGACCCCCCGCAACGTCATGCCCTCCCCGGACGTCCGCCATGCACCCTCGGTTCACTGGGAGGACGACCGAGCGTAGTCAGGTCGCTCTGCCGCTCGCAAGGCGTCCACGACGATCTCGTCCGACCGCTCGACAGTCACTGTGGCCTGCTCCTTCTCCAGTGTCTGCACCACGCCTCCCGGGATGTTGAGCGCCGGCTCCAGGTCTTGCGGCTTGCCGATGACCTGGAAACGAAAGGGAGCGTTGATCTTGTTCCCGTCGACGCTCACACTTTCCCCGGAGTCCGTCAGATATGTGCTCGCGACGACCCGCACACCGTTCACCTGGATCGCCTCCGCGCCGGCCGCGCGCAGTTCCTGGATCGCGTCGAGCAGCATGTCCGCCTCGACCGTCCCCTTCGTGTCGTCGATGGTCATCGTGATGCCGGGCCCCTGCGCCGCCACCGTGCCCGCCAGCACACCGAGTTGCCGTTCCTTCTCGATCGTCTGCCGCCGGGCCTCCTCGGCCTGGTTCGAGCTGTTCTCCAGCTCTTCGCGCTGCTTCTCGAGACCCTGCTTCTCATCCTCAAGACGCTGAGTACGGTCGTCCAGTTCATCGAGGATCCGCACAAGATCCTCCTGCCGGGCGCCGCGCAGGGCGCTGTCCCCGTCGCTGTTCGAGGCGACCTGCACGGCCAGGCCGAATCCGAGCCCGAACAGCAGCAGGGCGACGATGAGTTGCGCGCGGGTGACCCGCGGCGGCCACAGCCCGTTGACGAGCCGCTGCCGCCCGGTGATCTCCCGCCGGGCCCCTTCTTCGGCGCCCTGGGAGCCGCTCACCGTCTCCGCACCGGGCGCGGCGTCGACGGCCACCTCGTCGGGCAGCTCCTTGCGCAGCCGGTTCACGCCCGTCGTCTGGTCCTGGTCTCTCATCGGCCTCACGCCCGGAAGACGTGCCGGCGGATCGCCGCGGCGTTGGAGAAGATCCGGATACCGAGCACGACCACGACACCGGTGGACAGCTGGGCGCCCACGCCCAACTTGTCACCCAGGAACACGATCAGCGCGGCGACCACGACGTTCGACAGGAACGACACCACGAAGACCTTGTCGTCGAAGATGCCGTCGAGCATGGCCCGCAGCCCTCCGAAGACGGCGTCCAGGGCCGCCACCACGGCGATCGGCAGATACGGCTCGACGACCGCCGGAACCTCGGGCCGGACCAACAGGCCGGCCACGACTCCCACGACGAGGCCCAGTACGGCGATCACGATGTGCCTTTCTCGGTTGCCTGCTGTGCTGACTCGGATATCGGCCGCGCTGTGCGCACGATCACACTCGGCGCGGCCGCCAGCCGGAGCTCGCCCTCCACGGAGATGCTCGTGCGGATGCCGAAGTTCTCCTGCAGCGCATGCAGATACAGCCCGTCCGCGCTGTTCTGGAACTTCGAGCTCAGCCCCTCGCCGTCGCCCACCGCGAGCACCGTGTACGGCGGCACCAGCGGCCTGTTGTCGACCAGTATCGCGTCACCCGCGGCCCTGATCGCCGACAGCGCCGTCAGCCGCTGCCCGTTGATCGAGACGGCCTCGGCGCCCGACTCCCACAGGCCGTTCACCACGCGCTGCATGTCCCGGTCGCGCACCCGACCGGTGTCGGAGAAGCCGGTCGTTCCGCGCGGGTCGCTGTCCCCGCCCGCGGTGGCTTCCTCGGCGTCGTTGACGACCAACTTCACCCCGGGTCCGTGCACTTCCGAGGCGCCGGACAGGATACCGACCAGGTCCGTCTGGTCACTGCCGCCACTGTCTCTGAGCGCCTCCCGCTGCCGGGCGCTCACGTCGTCCCGCAGCTCGTCGACGGTGCTCTCCAGCTCGTCCGCCGCAGCGGTCTCCCGGTCGATCCGGTCGATGAGCTCCTCGCGCTCCTTCGCCACGACCGGCGCCGCCACCCGCGCCTGCGCCGCGCCCACGGTCACCACCGACGCCGCGAGCACCAGGCCGGCGGCGAGGCCGAGCTTCGCCCGGAGCGTCTTGGGCAGGCCCCCGGCCCCCGCGGCCTGTTTCCGGGCCGCCGCCTCGGCATAGCCGTCGTCCAGGCTGTGGTCCATGACGTTGGTGAGCAGCGACATGGACGCGTCCGGACGCGGGGGGCGTGCGGCCGTGCTCCGAACGGGGGGCTGCTGCGGCATGCCGCACATCGTCGCACGTCGGGGCCGTCACCTCCGAATGGCCCCACCGGCGTGCCGGACAGGCCCCCCTTGGGGACACTTGTCCGGCACGCGCGCGTGCTGCTGTTTTACCGGCCGGCGCTGTCCACGACCGCCGACCACTCGTCGAGCAGGGCCTGCGCGGAGGCGTCGTCCGGACCCTCCGCCCACAGGTGGGTGACCGCCTCCGCCGGGTCGGGCAGAACCATCACCCAGCGACCGTCTGCCTCGACCACGCGCACACCGTCCGTGGTGTCCACGTCGCGATTTCCGGCCGCCTCGACGACTCGCCGCATCACCAGCCCCTTGACCGCCCACGGGGTCGCCAGATCCCGCTTGAGGACATGCGCACGCGGGATGCGCGCGTCGATCTGGCTCAGCGTGAGCTGCGTCCGCGCCACCAGCCCGATCAGCCGTACGAAGGCCGCCGTGCCGTCGAAGACACTGCTGAACTCCGGGACGATGAAGCCGCCCTTGCCGTCCCCGCCGAAGATCGTCGACTCGTCCCGGCCGACCCGGGTGAGATCGTCCGGCGACGTGGTCGTCCACTCGACCTGGGTGCCGTGGTACGCCGCCACCTGCTCGGCGATCCGCGTGGTGGTCACCGGCAGCGCGACCCGGCCGCTGCGGCGCTCCGCCGCCACCAGGTCGAGCATCACGAGCAGCGCCCGGTCGTCCTCGACGATCCGGCCCTTCTCGTCCACCAGCGACAGCCGCTCGCCGACAGGATCGAACCGGACCCCGAACGCGGCCCGCGCGGACGCCACGATCTCGCCCAGCCGCACCAGCCCCGACCGCCGGGCGTCCGCCGACTCCGTCGGCCTGGACTCGTCCAGACCTGGGTTGATCGTCAGCGAGTCCACGCCCAGCTTGCCGAGCAGGCTGGGCAGCACCAGCCCCGCGCTTCCGTTCGACGCGTCGACGACGACCTTCAGTCCCGACTCGGCGATCCCAGTGGTGTCGACATTGCGCAGCAGCGACCCGGTGTACGAGTCGAAGACGCTGGACGGGAAGTGCAGGTCCCCGATCTCCCCGGGGAACGCCCGCCGGTACTCCTGGCGTGCGAACACCCGGTCCAGCTTCCGCTGACTCGCCTGTGACAGATCGGCACCCTGCTCGTCGAAGAACATGATGTCCACGGAGTCCGGTACCCCGGGCGTGGTCCGGATCATGATCCCGCCCGCACTGCCCCGAGCGGTCTGCTGACGCGCGACCGGCAGCGGTACGTTCTCCAGGTCGCGTACGTCGATGGCACTGGCCTGCAGCGCGGAGATCACCGCCCGCTTCAGCGCGCGGGCACCACGGGAGTGGTCACGGGCCGTCGTGACGGTGGAGCCCTTCTTCAACGTCGTCGCGTAGGCGCCGGCCAGCCGCACGGCCAGCTCCGGCGTGATCTCGACGTTCAGGATGCCGGAGACCCCACGGGCCCCGAAGAGGTGGGCCTGCCCACGCGACTCCCAGATCACCGACGTGTTGACGAAGGCGCCGGCCTCGATCGTCTTGAACGGGTAGACCCGCACATTTCCCTGCACGATCGATTCTTCACCGATCAGGCACTCGTCACCGATGACGGCGCCGTCCTCGATCCGCGCCGCGCGCATGATGTCGGTGTTCTTCCCGACGACACAGCCGCGCAGATTGCTGTGCTGCCCGACGTACACGTTGTCGTGCACGACGGCCTTGTGCAGGAACGCCCCGCTCTTGACGACGACGTTCGAGCCGACGACGGTGTGCTCCCTGATTTCCGCGCCGGCCTCGACCTTCGCGTAGTCACCGATGTACAGCGGCCCGCGCAGCTCCGCGTCGGGATGTACTTCGGCGCCTTCGGCCACCCACACACCGGGCGAGATCTCAAAGCCGTCGATCTCGACGTCGACCTTGCCCTCCAGCACGTCGGCCTGCGCCTTCACGTAGCTCTCGTGCGTGCCGACGTCCTCCCAGTAGCCCTCGGCGACATAGCCGTAGATCGGCTTGCCCTCCTTCATGAGCTGCGGGAAGACATCACCGGACCAGTCGACGGGCACGTCGGCCTCGACGTAGTCGAAGACCTCGGGCTCCATGACGTAGATACCGGTGTTCACGGTGTCCGAGAAGACCTGGCCCCACGTCGGCTTCTCCAGGAAGCGTTCGACCTTGCCCTCTTCGTCGACGATCGTGATGCCGAATTCCAAGGGGTTCGGAACACGGGTCAGACAGACGGTGACCAGCGCGCCCTTTTCCTTGTGGAAGTTGATCAGTTCGGTGAGGTCGAAGTCGGTCAGGGCATCACCGGAGATGACGAGGAACGTGTCGTCCTTCAACGCCTCTTCAGCGTTCTTGACACTTCCGGCGGTACCGAGAGGCTTCTCCTCGTTGGCATAGGTGAGCTCCATACCGAGCTCCTCGCCGTCACCGAAGTAGTTCTTGACCAGTGAGGCAAGGAACTGGACCGTTACGACGGTCTCATTGAGCCCATGCCTTTTGAGCAGCCGCAGAACATGCTCCATGATCGGCCGGTTGGCCACCGGCAGGAGCGGCTTGGGCATGCTAGAGGTCATGGGACGAAGGCGCGTGCCTTCGCCACCGGCCATCACGACGGCCTTCATGTCGGAAGCGTCCTCCTCGAAGAGACGGTCTAGCCGACTTCACCCGTCCGAATTGTCCCGCACTTTTCCCTGGCGGGCCATCGCACCCCTACGGCCGCGCATTCGGCGAGCTCAATCGGCCATGGCGTCGGCCCGAACCAGACGGCGGACCTGCACCACGTAGAGGACTCCTGCCCACCAATAGAGGGTTGTACCCCATCCGGCGAACGCCCATCCGAAAATCGCAGCCAGTGACGAGATCCATCCGCTTCCGTCACTGAGCAGGAGCAACGGGAAGGCATACATCAGGTTGAAGGTGGCGGCCTTCCCGAGGAAGTTCACCTGCGGCGGCGGATAGCCGTGCCGCCTGAGGATGCCCACCATGACCAGCAGGACCAGTTCCCGCGCCAGCAGTACGGCCGTCAACCAGATGGGCAGGATCTCGCGCCAGGTGAGCCCCACCAGGGTCGAGAGAATGTACAGCCGGTCCGCGGCCGGATCCAGCAGCCGGCCCAGGCTGCTGATCTGGTTCCAGCGTCGGGCGAGTTTGCCGTCCAGGTAGTCACTGATCCCGCTCAGAGCCAGTACCAGCAGCGCCCAGCCATCACTCTTCGGTCCCCCGAACTCGGGCCTGAGAATCAGCCACAGGAAGAGGGGTACGCCGACGAGCCGAGCCATGCTCAGGATGTTCGGGATGGTGAGGACCCGGTCCGTCTGGACGCGGGTCTCCTGGACCTCCAACCGGGGCCTCCTGTCGAGAACGAGTCAACGATGCTCCCCGACCCTACCTCAACGCAAAAAAGCTCCGGCTCCTGGGCGGTATGCCCAAGAGCCAGAGCTTTAGAAGAAGTTCGGCGGTGTCCTACTCTCCCACAGGGTCCCCCCTGCAGTACCATCGGCGCTG
>NZ_JBHMCY010000068.1:0-43546 GCF_042430725.1 Streptomyces cinereospinus
CGACGAGCCGTCGGCGAACCCGCTGGATAGATCACGAAACCGCACTGGAGTATTAGCCGGTATCTATGCCGGTCGTCGTTCGCCCGTCTGGCTCAGGAGACGAAACGGAACTACACGGACGACTACTGCCTGTTCTTCGATTTCCTGTGGCAGCGCGGGAAGACATGGGGCGACGCCACAGCAGACGATCTGTGGGACTTCGAGGACTGGCGAACCCGCTCGCTGCGCAATCCGCGTCGGGTGGGAGGGGCACGGTGGAACCGCGGGCTGGCCGCTCTGATCCGGCTGTACGAGTGGGCGGTGCAGCGCGATCATGTGCCGGTCAACCCGGTGATCATGCGATCGGTCCCCAGCAGGAGCGGCCAGCGTGTTCTGGTGCCGGCGGCCAGGGCGAGGAACGCGCGGACCAGCGAGATCCGTTGGCTGACGCCACGGGCATTTCGCCGCTGGGTGGAGTGCGGTCTGCGTGGGCATGGTGCCGACGGCGTGCCGTCGGCGGGGTGGGCGGGGCGGCTGGCCGACCGCAACGGCACCTTCGCTGATCTGCTGTTCTCCTCCGGGGTTCGGCTGACGGAGGGGGCTTCGTTGCTGACGTTGGAGGTCCCGCGCCTTCGGCTGGAAGGCGGTCGTTACTACGTGGGGCGGCTCGCTCGGGTGGTGACGAAGTCGAAGCGGGCGCGCACGTTCTATGCCTCCTCCGTGGTAGTCGGGGAGATCGAGGGGTACGTCGAGTCCTCGCGCGCCCGGGTGGTTCGGCGCGCGCAGGCCTTGGGCCGCTACGACGATCTGCCGATGAGGCTGGTGACCCGTGAGACCGGTCGGCACCGGCGTGTGCTGCATTGGTGCGACCGGGACGGTGAGATCGGGCAGACCCCGCTCGCGGAGGCAACGGTGGAGGAGCGGATGGGCTTCTTCATCGAGGGTCCGGCCGGTCCGGAGCCGCTGTGGCTGTGGCTGAACGAGGCCGGTCTGCCGTTCAAGCCGGCCTCGTGGGAGGGCGTTTTCCGGGCGGCGAACGAGCGCTGCGAGGCAGTGCTGGCGCCGGTGATGAGCGAGCCGCCGTTCTGCACGCCGCACATGTGCCGGCACATTGTCTCCGCTTAGTTTCCGTGTGGCGATTGGCTCCAACGGGGCTGGTGGCCTGGGCGTTTGGGCTTTGCGCTGAGCCGTGTGGTGTTTCTACTGTCGGCGCTCATGATCCTGAGTTTCTTCTCGTCCCGGGGCTGGGAGTCCTGGGATGTCGAGCATCGGCCGTTGATCCCTGAGGGGATGCCCGTGCTCGTCGACGACGACCTGTGCTTCGAGGACGGCCCGGCCGCGCCGCGCCCGGTGGCGGTGGTGAACCGGTGGTTGCGTGAGCTCCCGGCCAGTGGGGCGCCGGCTCCGAGCTCGTGGGAGAACTACGCGCGGGTGGTCAAGGAGTGGATGGAGTTCCTGGCCGTGCACGGGGTGGGGCTGTTCGACTCGCGGGTACGGCTGAAGGCCGCGTTGAGCCGGTACGCCGAGCACCGGGCGGCGGGCCCGCTGAAGGCCCGGTTCGCGGCGACGACCTGGGGTCAGCACATGAGCATCCTGTCGCTGTTCTACCGGTGGGCGATCGCCGAGGGGTACGCGACGGCCGAGCCGTTCACCTACCGCGCCGCGCGGGCGCTGTTCGCGGGCACCGGCCGGGAGGTGAAGGTGAACCTGGCGGTCCGCCGCACCCCGAAGCCGCACGTGACGATCAAGTACCTGGAGCCCGACTTCACCGAACTGTTCCGCAACGGACTGCGCGGACTGGCACCCGACGGCTCCCAGGACACCGGATTCCACGGCCGGGAGATGACCCGCAACGCGGCCGTCGGGGACCTCGCGCTGGCCACCGGACTGCGACTGCAGGAGTTCACCTACCTGCTGCCCTGGGAAATCCCCCCGCTGCCGCCCGAGCCGACCGTGGTGCCGATCCCGTTCCCGGTGCCGGCCGGGATCACCAAGGGAAAGAAGTTCCGCACCACCTGGGTCTCCTACGAGGCCCTCGCCACGGTGCACGACTACGTGGAGCTGGACCGGGCCGCCACCGCGGAGAGCACACGGTGGCGGCCGCCGCGACGGTGGGGTGAGCCGTTGATGGTGACCGAGCCTGACGCGAGGGGCGGGCTGATCAACGGCATCCGGCGGCCCTGGGCATCGCTGACCCCGGCAGAACGCCGTCGGCTGGTCGCGCCGGAGGGCGGTTCGTGCCTGCTGGCAGTGAAGAACGGCGGCGGCCCGTTCACCGCGTGGGCGACGGTCTTCGAGCGGACCTCCGACCGGATCCGCGCCCGCTTCGAACCGCGGTTCCCGCACGTCTGGCCCCACCGATGTCGCCACACCTTCTCGATGAGGACTCTGGAATACCTGGTCACCGGGCACTACCGGCAGGCCGCGAAGCTCGTGCGGGACACCGATGCCGACGCCGCCCTGGTCTTCTACCTCAGCAAGGCCGACCCACTGCTGGTGCTCCGCGACCTGCTCGGCCATACCACCGTCCTCACCACGGAAAAGTATCTCCGGCGCCTGGACACCACCCGCATCTTCCGAGAGGCATACGAGGGGGCGGGCGCCGCGGCCGGACTGACCGACGACGCGGGCGCCGACCGGGAAGCCGCCGCCGAGTTCGCCGAGGACGGGGCTTTCTGATGCCGACTATACTGATCGACCAGCCCCTGGGAATCACCTGCGTGTTCAGCGACGGAAGCCGTGCGACGTTCTCGCTGGACGGCTTGCCGAACCCGTTGCTGGCCCGGCAGTTGGCCACCGGCCTGGTGGATCTCATCCACCCGCACGGCACCGCGGATTCCGCCGGCACGGTCAACCATTACGCCCAGGCGATCCGGGGCATGGTGCGGATCCTGGCCGCGCAGGGCTTCACCGGTGGCCTCGACCAGCTCAGACGGGGCAGGCTGGCCGAGTACCTGATGGGATGCTCGGGCGGCCGGGAGGCGTGCACCCGCGCAATGGTCGAGGCGTTCGGCCGGGCCGACGGCTCGCTGGCGGACGGCGTGCTGGAGCTCGCGGCCGGACGGAACTTCAACGTTCAGCCGAACCACCACGCCCTGCCTCCCTACTCGGAGACCGAGTGGCAGCGGCTGGGCGACCTCTGCCGACGGCTCGTCGAGGAGTCGTACACGGCCCACCGACAGGCCCTGACCGCCGTCGCTCATGGACAGCATCCCGCCGACGGCGGATGGATTCCCCAGAACCTTCGCTGGCTGCTGGCCACCATCGGACCGGTGAACATCTCCGAGTTCGGCCGCAACGTCGGCATCTCGGCCGCTTTGGTTCACCGCCGCGGCGGCTTCCACGACGCGACGCAGGCCCTGTTCCCACATCTGAACGTACTCATCGCCTACCGGCTGTTGTTCGGCATCTACTCCGGCATCGTGCCGGACGGCATCGAGGACCTGGTCACGCAGGACGTCGACTGGGCCGGGGACTCCACGATCCTGCTCTCCTACGTCAAGGGCCGCACCGCGGCCGAGAGCCTGAACCTGCCGCGCAGGGCCGTGCGCCTGCTGGAGCAGTGGCTGGCCCACTCCACGCTGCTGCGGAGCTTCGTTCCGCCGGACGAGGGCCGCAAACTGTGGCTGGGCCTGAGCCGGGCCGGCGGTGACCGCCGAGTGAGACAGTTCGACCGTGTCGCCATCCAGCGGTGGGTGAAGCGGCACCAGCTGGCCGGGGACGACGGGCAGCCCCTTAAGATCCACCGATCCCGGATCCGCACCACGCACGAGGCGATGCGGGACAAGACCACATGGACCGGCAGCGGCCGGGCCACCATCGACCCCAACCACACCCCCGCCGTCGAAGGCGACCACTACCTGACGGCCACGACCCCCGCCCAGCACCGCGCGGTCGAGACAGTGATCGAAGACGCCCAGCACGACCTGCTCCGCAGGTCGCACCCGCCGACGGTGATCACCGAGGAAGAGGTCGCCGCACTCGCCGAGGGCTACCCGCTGCTGGTGGCGGACCTCGCACTGGACGACGACGTGATCGCCGAACTCGTCGGCGGGCAACGGGACGTGTTCACCGCCGCCTGCGGCGATCAGCTATCCGGACTGCACGGCCCGAAGGGCAAGCCCTGTCCGGCCCGCCCCTGGGTCTGCCTGCTGTGTCCCCTGGCGGTGTTCGCACCACGGCATGCTGTCAACCTGCTGCGGCTGAAGGCGTTCTTCTCCCGGCAGTGGCAGCAAATGCCCGCCGCCCACTTCATGGCGGTCTTCGGCCCCTACGCCGCCCGCGTCCAGCAGGTCCTGGACCGCTTCGATCCGGCCGTGGTCACCGCGGCCGCCGCCCACGTCACCGACCGGGACGACGAACTTCCCCTGCGGCCCGAGGAGATGACCGCATGAGCACCGCTCTCGCTCCCGCCTTCGATGGACGCTCTGCCGTCTTCACCGGCGCCGATATCTGCGCCGAAGCGGGTCTGACGCTGCCCGGCGATGCCGCTCGCACGGTGTTCGAGGACGACGTCTGGGACTTCACCCACGTCGTCGGGCTGCCGACCCAGCTGAGCCCGTCGCTGAGGCGCTTCGACTTCACCCTGATCACGGGCTCGCGTTGGCGACTGGTGGCCAAGGAACTGGTCCTGGCGATGCTCGCACCCCGCCACCAGACGGTCGCCCCGTTGCCCCGAGCCTTCCGCAACCCGCTCCATGTCACCAGTTGTCGCGGTCGTCTCGACGAACTCGTCCGCTTCTTCAGCTGGCTGAGCGACCGGGCGATCAGCAGCCTGCAGCAGATCACCACCCGGGACTGCGAGGCATACCTGGCTCACCGCCGCTACGTGCTCGACGAGGACGGAGCCGTGATCGGCGAGAACAGCCACGCGACCCGGAGGGCGGCCGCTCAGGTCGTCGTCGATCTGGTGAACTACCGCGACCTGTTCACCGCCGACCGCGTTTCCGCCGAGCTGAGGCCCTGGGGCGGTGCCACCGCCTCCGCCGTCGCCGAGATGCCCTGCGGCCGGGAGGAGAACAAGACCCAACCGGTCGCGGACGAGATCATGCAGCCGATGCTCGCGGCCGCCCTCTACCTGGTGTCCGCACTGGGCCCGCACGCCGTCGATCTGGCACACAAGATCCGCGACTCCGACCTTCACTCGGTACGGCGAGCCCAAGGACTCCGCCGCGTCGGCCCCAAGAACCGTGTCCCGGTCCGGGAACTCAGCGAAATCCTCGCCGAGTACACGCGAACGTGCACAGCCCTGCCCATGCTGGAGGATCATTACATCGCGAAACGCCTCGAACAGGGCTGGGCCGAGGACGATCCCCTCCTCCCGGTGGCCATGGGCGCCCTCGCCCGCCGGGCCGGGCTGAGTCAGTTCTGCCATCCATGGCTGTCCACCATGCGGCCGGCGCTGGAAGACGCCCTGGCCCAGGTCGGCGTCGAGAGACCGTTCGGCCGCGAAGCCGAACTGGTCCCCGCGGCCGACGGAACACCGTCAACGCCCTGGACCCTACCGCTGTCCCGGCTCCAAGCCGTCGCCGTGGTCGGCATCGTCCGTACTGCCGCGATCATCACCGCTGCCGCCATCTCAGGCATGCGCGCGAGTGAGCTGATGGAATTGCGCATCGGCTGCCGGCGACCGCCCGAAGAGTCCGTCGTGGGCCTGTCCCGCTACCGGATCGCAAGCAAGATCGTCAAAGGGCAGCCGCTGGGCGGCACCGACGACGAGTGGGTCGTCATCGAGCCGGTCTATCGGGCGATCGAGCTCCTTGAGCAACTGCACGATGTCTCGGCAGAAGGCGCCTTGCTGATCGGCCGGTTCTCCTTCAACGTCCGCTTCAAGTGGTTCAAGAACTGGGTCAACTCCGCGGCCGGGAAGCGACTTGGCCTGGCGCCGATCCCCGAGGGACCGGTCAACCTGCGGATGCTGCGGCGGACGTTGTCGCTGGAGATGGCCTACCGGCCTGGCGGCGTCCTGGCCACCAAGATCCACATGAAACATATCGCCGTGGCCACAACAGAGGGCTATGCCTCGCGTCCTGGCGGGGCGCAGGCCGAACTTCTGGCCGAGGTCAACAAGCACGAGAGCGAACGCAACCTCCAGCTGGTCCTGGCGGAGTTCCGAAACTACCAGCAGGGTGTCCTGCCCGCCGGCCCTGGCGCCCGCAGCCTCACGGAGTTCTTCGCCGGCATCGACGCCCGGGTCGATACGTCCTCGACCGCAGCACCGAGAGTCCAGCGCAACGGCCGTGACGTCCTCAACCTGCTGACCAAGCGCGCCAAGACGTTGCACCTCGGACCGGCGAACTACTGCTGGTTCACCGATCCCTCCCGGGCGCTCTGCCTCAAACTCGCTGGCACCCCCACCGCGGACCGGCCGCTGATCGGGATGTGTGACTCGGCCCGCTGCCCGCAGGCCACCCACCACCCCTGCCACCGCCCCGTCTGGGCCGAGCACGCCGAACGCACCGAAACGTTCATCGGGCAGCTCGGCGCGACGCGCAAGACCGAACGCACCCGGCTCCAAGCCGACCACGACCGGGCCCTCCGCGTCGTCGCCGAAATCGACGCCGCCAGCACGATGAACGAGGCATCCGCATGAGAATCTCCGCAGCCCAGCGGGCCGAGAACGAGAACCGCATCCGAGCCGCCATGGACCGCCTCCTCCGCGGAGAGATCCCGCCCGGCGGAAAGTGCGACATCAAGACCCTCGCCCGCGAAGCGGGCGTCGACCGCACCGCGTTCTACGGCACCCGTCCCTACGCTCACCTCCGCGTCGAGTTCGAACGACGGGTCCAGACACTGCAAGACGCCGGCGAAATCCCAGATCCCCGCGAGGCCCAGATCGCCCGGCTCAAGGCAGAGAACAGCAAGCTCCGGGACCGGCTGGCCCAGTCGGAGCAGACGATCGAAGAACTGACCGACTTCCGCGCCCAGGCCCTGGCCCAGCTCGCCGCCCAGCATGAAGAGATCGTCCGGCTTCGCGAGTCTGCCGCCGGGGCAAGCCGAGTGAGCCGCCTGCCCGCTCCGCGAACCACGGTGATCGGCAGCTGCAGTTGAAGGGGAGGACCCGGAAGAAGTACGCGCCCCAAGACCGCACGCGCTGAAGCAGTCACTCTCTTGAACTACGCGTCCGGCGAACGATCCCGCCTCCAAGCGAACCTCATCCCACAGTGGTGACCATGCTGAACCGAGTAGCCGTCCTGTCCGACATCCACGGAGTCCTGCCCGCCCTGGAGGCCGTGCTCGCCGAACCAGAAGTAAGCGCCGCCGATCGCATCGTGCTGACCGGCGACATCACCGCCGGCCCGCAGCCGACCCAGGTCCTCGACCTGCTGGTCAGTCTCGGCGACCGCATCGTCTGGATCAGCGGCAACGCCGACCGTGAACTCCTCGAATACCGCTGCGGTCAACGCGACTCGATCCCCGATCCGATTGCTCCCTGGGCCGCCGAACAGCTACGCGAAGACCACCTCGACCTACTCGGCCAGCTGCCCCGATCGCTCTCTCTGCCAGTGCGCGGCCTGGGAAAGGTGCTGTTTTGCCATGCCACCCCTCGTGACGATGAGGAGGTCGTCCTGGTGGACTCACGCCTTGACCGCTGGCGAGAGGTTTTCAGCGAGCTCGACGACGATGTCCGCACGGTGGTCTGCGGTCATACGCACATGCCGTTCGTCCGCCTCGCTCACGGCCGACTCGTGATCAACCCTGGCAGTATCGGCATGCCCTATGGGCGGGCGGGAGCCCACTGGGCACTTCTGGGCCCCGGCGTCGAACTGCGATCGACCACCTTCGACACCGAGGCTGCCATCACCCAGGTCACGCAGAACTCCTCCTACCCCGAGATCGCCGAGTGGGCCGACTACTTCCTTCATGCTCGGGCAACCGACGCAGACGCTCTCGAAGCCTTCGCGCCGCGGGACGGGCGCAGTGATGCACCGTGACATCGCACGCCACCATCCTCTTGAACCACCCACCAAAGGGTGTGATCTGCATCGCACCCATGGACGTGGAATGCAACACAGTCGACGGACTGCGTCACGAAAGCAACCACATCCACACACATGGTCAATCGCTACACGGGGTCATCCGCACACGGCCTCTGCGGACACAAGTCATGGCTTCGCGTTGTTGATGCTCGTGGTGCTCAACCACGTCATGGACCGGCGTATGGGTCTGACGCCGGAGGAGCGAAGGGACTTCCGCCTGCTGTACGGCGATCCCTGGCGGATGGTGCAGGACCTCCTCGGTCACTCCCAGATGGAGACCACGAAAGCGGTGTACCTCGCCCCGGTCGCGGATCTGCAGCTGCGGTCGCTGCTGGCTGACTTCGTGCCCGCGGACGGGCCGGTGTCGGAGCAGGAGCTGGCGGGGCTGTTCGCACGGCTGGCCCTGGAGAGCGAAGGCATCCAGGACCTGGACGATCAGTTTGAGGCCCGTTGAGCCGCCGCGGCAGGGCTGCTGCCTTGCCCGACGCTCCGCATCAGCGTCCGGCAGTCCTTGAGAAGGAGGGCCTGGTCGTGCAACACCGGGACGCTCAGGGCATGATGCGCAGCTACGACTTCGGTGTGCTGCCGGTTCCGGAGGCGTTTCAGCGGTCTTTGGCCGCTCTGTACGCGGCCAAATGCGCCCCGGGCGGAGGCTGGGACAGCGTCGAGACCAGCGAGGCCCATTGGTACCTCGTGCGGCCCTTCACCGAGTTCCTCGCCAGCCTGGACGACGTGGCGCCGGACGTGGACCGGCTGACGACGGCGCACTGGAATGCGTGGCGGCTGAGCCTGCCGCCAAGACCGAACGGCTACAGCAAGTACGCATCGGTCGCCGGCCTGCTCCAACTGGATCCGCGGCTCGCGCAGCCTGTGCGGGAGGCGATGGCCAAGCGGTTCGCATGGGAGACGGGTCGTGTCCAGGCCTATGGGCCCGAGGAGTTCAAGGAAATCCGGATCGCGGCCCGGCGGACGTTCCGCTCGGCGCTGCTGCGGATCCGGGAGAACACCGACCGGCTCACGGCCTGGCGTGCGGGCGCGACTGAGCCAAGCAGCCGGGAGTGGCTGGTCGGGGAGGCTCTGGACGTGCTGGCGCGCACCGGCGATGTACCGCTGTACGAGTGGCGGCGCGTCGTGCGCCGTCGCTACCGTCCGGCGCTGGGCGGCGGCTCGGCGGAACACACCTGGAAGCGGCTCTTCCTCAGCCGTAAGGAAACAGCTGCACTGGCGGTGCTCATCGCCTCCGAACTCGGGCTGAACTCCACCACGATCTCTGAGCTGTCGATGCCCAAGACGCTGCCCGGCACGGCGGAGGCGGGTATGCCGGTCTACCGGCTGCGGCTGGAGAAACGGCGCCGTGCAGGTCACCGTGGCCGCTTCGAGAGCCGTAACCTCACCGACTCCGGGGCCGACTCCTCCGGACGGATCATCAGCGAAGCCTTGGAGGCCACCTCGCACGCCCGGGCCACGTTGGCGCTGCTCGGTGCGGACACCGAGCGGCTGCTGGCCTGGCACCAGACCACCGAGCACGAGGGCCAGGCCTACCTCAAGGCCGTCCGAGCCGGCCAGTTCGGGTTCGGCGTGGACGAACACTCCGGCCGCGACTGGGCACGGTCGGTCGGGCTGTCCGGTTCTCCGCTCAAGCGGATCCGCAAGACGGTGAACGTGCTGCACCGGCGCGAGCCCGGGCAGAACACCCAGGACACGCACGACAGCGTCTACGTGCTGCCGGAGCCGCAAGTCCAGCAGGCGGCGGTGCCGGTGATTGCCGAGGGGGCCCTGGACGCGGTGGCTGCTGCTCATCGCACCGTGTTCAGCGCCCGTCTGACGGAGCGGTCCAAGGCGGGGGAGCTGGAGACGGCGACAGCAGATTGCGCCGACTACGAGCACGGCCCGTTCAGCCCGCCGGGCCAGACATGCGCCGCCTCGTTCCTGCTGTGCACGGCCTGCCCCAACGCCAGGGTCACGCCCACCCATCACCCTCGTCTGGCACACCTGCACCAGGCGCTGGGCAACCTGCGCGGCGTCGTGGAACCGGTCGTCTGGGACGCGGACTGGGCCGATGCCCACGCCCGGCTCGCCGATCTTCGCGACCGCCTCGGGGAGGCGGTCTGGAATGCCGCGCTCGCATCGGTCAGCGATACCGACCGCGATGTCATCGATCAACTTCTTCACGGAGTCTACGACTTGTGACCGCTCTGCCTTCCGAACTGCCGGCAATGCCCGGATGGAGAACCCCGGTCATCGCACCGTCCCTGATCCTGGCGCCCGGCCCCGTCCCGATCTCGATCTACGGCGACGACGTCTGGTCTCTCGCACCGTTGATCGCCAACCCCAGCGCGTCGCGGGTGGGCGTGGACTGGTCTAAGTTTCCGGACGCCTTCCGGGAAGAGATGCGTCTCGCGGCTTGGACGATGATCAATACGGCGCTGCCGGAAAGCGTCCTGGTCGGTCACCCTGCCTGGCACTCCCGCCTGGGACCGCACGGGATCTACGACACCGTGCGCCGGTGGCAGCGCTTCGCCCGCTGGGTCACGGCGCAGGGGATATCCGGCCTCGGTGCCTGCACGACCGAGATCTTCACCGCGTACGCCGGTCACCTGGCCCGCCGGTCAAGTGCCAACCGCAACGATGGCACGAAGGAGCTGGCCGCTCTGACCCGCCTGTGGGCGTTCGACGCCGCGAGCGCCCGTCCGGCCGGCCTGGTGATGCCTCCCTGGCACCGGTACGGCGTCGACGACTACCTCCCGGCCGCGCCTGCCCCCGGTCCCGGGGAGAACAGCCGGGAGCCGATCGCTCCGGCCACCATGGGGCCGTTGCTGGTCTGGGCGCTGCGCGTGGTCGACGACTTCGCCGACGACATTCTGTCCGCCTGGGCGGAGACGCAGCGCCTGACCGAGCAGGCCGAACAGGCCGTTGGTACATGGGAGACCATGGCGCGGCTGAGGATCTACCTGGATCAGCTCGTGGAGCGTGGTGACCCCGTACCCACCCGATGGCACAAGGGCGAGCACCAGATCAGCATGACCTACATGGCCGCGCTGGTCGGCTGCTCCCCGAAGCAGATCAACAGCCATCTGCGGACCGAGCTGCGGGAGGGCTTTCGCGACTACGCCCAGCGCCGCCCCGGCCCCTGCCCGCTCTCCACGCCGATCACCGGGCGGGTCGCCGGACAGCCGTGGACCGAATCGATCGACTTCACCGAGGTCCCACAGCTCATGCGGCATCTGAGTGTCGCCTGCTTCATCGTCCTGGCGTACCTGACTGGCATGCGGCCCGGTGAGGTGATGGGCCTGGAGAGCGGCTGTTGTCCCGAACCGTCATCGCCAGGACGGCACCTGATCTATGGCCGGGTGTTCAAGGGGGTCCACGACCAGGACGGCAACCACTACTCCGCCGGGCAGGTGCGGGAGGTCCCCTGGGTCGCCATTCCACCGGTGGTTACCGCGATCCGCGTGCTGGAACGCATCGCCCCGGACGGGCTCCTCTTCGACAGCGCCGTCCACGCGATCCCGCGCGGTCGCATCTCCACAAGCCGGGTCGTCGGCTTCGAGGCGATGCGCAACCGGATCGAGGACTTCATCGAATGGGCCTCCGGCCTCGCGGTGGGCCTGGATCGTCCCCATGAAGTCATCCCAGAGGATCCCTTCGGGGCACTCGGCGTGGCGCGCTTCCGCCGGTCGCTGGCCTGGCACATCGCGCGCAGACCGGGCGGGCTGGTGGCCCTGGCCATCCAGTACGGGCACATGCGCACCGCCATGAGTGCCGGCTACGCCGCCCGCGGCCGCGGCGGCATCCACGAGCTGCTCGACGTCGAAACCGCCCGGGCTACCGCCGACACCCTCACCACCCTCCACGACGACCTCGCCGCCGGAACCGGGATTTCAGGGCCGGCCGCCCGGCGGGCGATCCACGCCGCGGCCCAGGCCCCCACCTTCGCTGGATCCATCCGCACGCACCGCCAGGTCCGGGACATCCTGGGCAACCCGGCCCTGACCGTCTACGACAACCCGCACTCGTTCCTGATGTGCGTCTACAACCGCGACCGTGCCTTGTGCCACCGCCTCGATGGCACCGACGCCCCGAGCCTCGACCGCTGCCAGCCGTCGTGTGCGAACATCGCGCGCACCGACCGCCACGCCGACGAACTCGTGCATCATGCGAAGAGGTTGGAGAAGCAGGCCGCGTCGGAGGCTGTGCCCGGCCCGCTCGCCGACCGGCTCTCCCGGCGTGCCGACCATCTCCGGGGTCTGGCCGACCGCCACAGCAACGCTCGCATTCACTCCCAGGAGCCGACCGCATGAGCCCCGTCGCAGACGAGCGCGACCGCATCCGTGCCGCGATGGACCGCATCCTGCGCGGCACACCCGAGCGCTCCAACGGCGCCCTGACGATCGTCTCCCTCGCCGTCGAAGCCGATGTCCCGCGCAACGCCCTCACCCAGCGGCACACCGATCTGAAGAACGAGTTCTACGACAAGGTCCGCGCCCGCGGCGGCACCCCGGACAGCGAACAGCGCCTGCGCAAGCAGATCCGTCGCCTCAAGGAACTACGGGCTGCCGACGCTAAGGAGATCACCCAGCTCAAGGCCGATGTCGAGGCACTGGTGGGCGCCCTGCACCAGGCCACGATGGAGAGCAGTCACTTGCGCCAGCAGTTCGCCGACCATCCTGTGATCCGTACGCTGCCCACGCAGGCCCCACTCGACAGGTAGTTGATCAACCGCCTGAAACAGAGCTGGCGGCAGCCTTTGTCGCGACCTGGGCGCCTGGAGAGGGCGACGGTCTGTTCCTCGAAGGCGCCGCAGGCGGGGCGGCAGTCATAGGTGCACGGCATCAGTCAGTATCGAGGCCGTCGATCAGGCGGTTGAGGAAACGGGTGAAGGTGGCGTCGGGGGTGAGAGGGCGTCCGGGGGCGGAAAGGGCTTCGGCGAGTTCCGGATGGCAGCCGTCGGCGGCGACAGCGGCGAGATAGCGGCCCTCGGCTGCGGCCCGGTCCGGTGATCTTGAGACTGCGGCCTGCGCGATCTCATGGGCAACGTACCCGGCCACGAATGCGGTGATCTGGGCGAAGACCTCTAGCTTCGCCGCACCGTCCAGCCCGGTGGGCCGCAGGACGGCGAGCACGTGTTCCAGGAAGGCCAGGGTGTTGGGGCCCGGAACGCGACGGGTGGACAAGGCGGCGGGCAGCCAGGGGTGACGCAGCATGTGAGCGCGCTGCAGTCGGGCCACGGTCTTCAGATCGGCACGCCAGTCGCCGCTGGGTGGGTCCGTGACCGTGAGTTCGCCGCTGACGTGGTCGACCATCAGTTCCAGCAGCGTCTCCTTGTCAGGGGCGTAGCTGTAGAGCGACATGACGCCCGCTCCGACCTCGGCGGCTACCCGCCGCATGGTGACCGCGTCGAGTCCTTCCGCGTCCGCCAGGGCGACGGCCGCCGCGGTGATCACCTCCCGGCTGAAGGAGGGCCTGCGACCCCTGCGAGGCTCGGTGGGACGCAGCCAGAGCTGTTCGGGACCGACGCTCTCTGCACCGGACTTTCCGTCACCGGACACGGCCTCGCACCCCTTCCCCTGGTTGTCGAGGCGGCTCTTGCCAAGGTCATCCAAGCATCCTCTATTCTCGTACATCGTACGAGAATAGAGGAGGGGAACGATGCCATCACGCACGCCCGACGCCGTAGCCAGACCAGCCTGGGTGCCACCCGCCGGAAAGCCGCCGCTTTCCTCGCGGATGATGAGGGCGACCTGGCGAGGTCTGCCGGCGAAACGGCATGAGGCCGGTTGGGAGCCGGGACTGTTGGTGCCGGCCGCCGACGGCAGCCCGTTGATCACTGACCACTACTTTCCGCGTGCCCAGGGCGACTTCCCCACGCTCCTGGTCCGCTCGCCCTATGGCCGGGGCCTGCCGTGGTCACCCCAGTACGGCCTGCTCTTCGCCGAACAGGGCTTCCACGTGGTCCTGCAGAGCTGCCGCGGCACCGGAGGTTCGGGCGGCATGTTCGATCTGTGGCGCAACGAGGCCGCCGACGGCCGGGCCACGGTGGCCTGGCTGCGCGAGCAGCCCTGGTTCAACGGAACACTGGGGACCGTCGGCCCCAGTTACCTGGGCTACGTGCAATGGGCCCTCGCTCTGGACCCACCGCCGGAACTGAAGGCGATGGTGGTGCAGGTGGGGCTGCACGATCCCTACGCCCTGTTCTACGCGGACGGTGCGCTTCGCCTGGAGAACGCCCTCGCCGTGGGCGTGGGCATGAACTACCAGCACCAGGGCATGGCACCGTTCCTCAAGGCGACGCTGCGCCTACAGCGCCGCCTGCGCGACATCACCACCGCGCAGCCCCTGCGTGGCGCGTACGTGTCGGCCTTCGGCAGCGAACTGCCTTGGCTGGACGACGTGATGACACACCCGGACGCCAAGGACGCCTACTGGCACGGCGCGTCGTTGGCGGAGTCGGCGGAGCGGCTCCGCGTGCCCACGGCGCTGATCACCGGATGGCACGACGCACTGGCCGACCAGACCTTCGAGCAGTACGACCGGCTGCGCCGGGCCGGGTGTGAGGCCGCCCTGCTCGTCGGTCCCTGGACCCACACCTCCGCCCTGCAGCAGGGATGGCCCGAGGTGTTCGCCGAGAGCCTCGCGTGGCTGCGCACCCACCTGTACGCCGATCCCTCCGGCCTGCGTCCCACCGCGGTGCGCGTGCACATCGGCGGCGAAAACGCCTGGCGGGATCTCGACGACTGGCCGCCAGCTGCGGCTGCCACCTCGTGGTACCCCATCCCCGGCGGGCATCTCACCCAGCAGGCCCCCGCAGACTCCTCACCCGTGGCGGCGTTCCGCTACGACCCGGCCGACCCCACCCCCTCCCTCGGCGGCCCGCTGCTCTCCCGCACCGCCGGTCCCCGGAACAACGCCACCCTGGAGGCCCGAGACGACGTCCTGACATTCACCGGCCCACCACTGACCGAGCCCATGGACATCCTGGGCCCGGTCTCCGCACGGCTGAGCATCTCCACGGACACCGGACACGCCGATGCCTTCACCCGCCTGTGCGACGTGGACCCGCAAGGCCGCTCCGTCAACATCTGTGACGGGTTCAGCCGACTCCGGACGGCTGAACAGGCGCCCTCACAGGTCACCGTGCCGATGAGCTCCATCGCCCACCGCTTCCCCGTCGGCCATCGCATACGCTGGCAGATCAGCGCAGGCGCCCACCCACGCTACGCCCGCAATCCCGGCACCAGTGAGTCGCCGGTAGACGCCATCACCTTCACGCCGGTGCGCATCACGCTCCACGCGGACTCGGCATTGGTACTTCCCAGCAGCCCTGGGCTCGCGTAGTTCGTCAGTCCTCCGGGGAAGGGTCGACGAGCCGGGCCGTCCGGCCCGGCTCGTCTCCTCCACGCCCTTTTCGCGATCCAGGTCAACCAAGTCAGGATTTCATAGCAGCCACCCGTGGGCCGCGATTCACTTCGACACGCTGAACTTGACAGAGAACTCGCGGGCCGCTTGCAGCCGGTGCGCGTGGCCGGGCCCGGTCCGGTCGGTCGTCGAGGCGGGGCGGGGCGGCGCGGAGGCCAGGCCCGTGGGAGTGATCTCCTCAAGGACGCTCGCGGAGCGCGGCGTCGGGGCTCTCCTGGCGGTCGGGCACGTACTTGTAGCCCACGCGCCGAACGGTGACGATGCGGTGCCGGTGGGCCTTGCCCAGCTTGCGGCGCAGGCGGGCGATGTGGACATCCACGGTGCGGCCGTCGCCGATGTGGTCGTAGCCCCAGACGCGGGCCACCAGCCGATCACGCGTCTGCACGTGGTGGGGGTGCTGAACGAGATGCGCCAGCAGCTCGAACTCCAGGTAGGTGAGGTCGAGTTCGTGTCCGTCGACCTCGGCGGCACGCCGCGCCGGATCGATGCGGACGACATCGTCCGCCGTCCGCCGGACAGGGGTCGAGCCTGTGGCGGCGACCGGCCGGATCTCGGGCCGTGGCCGGTCCTTGACGAACAGCTCGGCGGGATCGGTGCCCTCGGGGACGAGCACGAGGTAGCCGACGAGTGGCGCGTCGGTGTGTCCCTGGGTGTCTCTGTGAGCGGTGTCGCCCACCAGGCGAAGACGGGGGGTGTCGGAGAGGGGCGGATCGTGTGGGGTGGCCTGGGCCGGAAGCGCCGTGGTCATGGCAGTTGTCCCTCAGAAGTGTGTCGGGTCGTCAGGCGCACGGGGTGATGCCGCCGATCGCCTGGGAAGGGGGGCGGGAGCGGAGCGACACGGGCGCGAAGGCGCGCGTCGCGTGCCTCACGCGCGGCAGCAGGCGGCGCTGACGACGTGACCAAAGTCGACATGCCGACGACGAACGAGTCGTTGCTGCTTGGGGGACATGGTCGTCATCCTGGTCACCCCGGCGGACGCAGTCAAGGTATTCCTAGTAATTCCATAGGAAATATAGGGAAAGTCTCACACTCTGAGAGGCCGGCCGTCCACCGGAGTCCGGGCGCGTCGGCGGCGATGCGCTCCAGCAGACCCGTGGCGCGCGGCCCCCGCGCCGACGACGACCAGAACGGCCGGGTAGGGGGGCGGTGCTCACCGGCCACCGCCGATCGCCGGGCGGGCGTCGGCGGCCGTCGCCGCGCTCAGTCGCCGGCGCAGGGCCCTCGGACGGCCGCGCAGCCGTTGCAGCGGGGTCGGCGGCAGGGCGCGGGAGTTGCCGCGGGCGTAGTACCGCTCGACGTAGAACTGGCCCGTGCTGAGCACCGTGGTGACCGCGATGTACCAGAGGGTGGCGACCATCAGCAGCGGAATGACCTGGTAGGTCTGGTTGTAGATCAGCTGCACCGAGTACAGCAGGTCGTGCACGGCCAGCACGCTGACGATGCTGGTGCCCTTCAGGGTGCCGATCAGCATGTTCCCGGCCGTCGGCACGATCGAGCGCATCGCCTGCGGGACGACGATCCGGCGCAGGGTGCGGCGTCTGCTCAGACCGAGTGCCTGAGCCGCCTCGGTCTGTCCGGAGTCCACCGAGAGGATGCCGCCGCGGACGACCTCCGCGGCGTAGGCGCTCTCGTGCAACGTCAGGCCGATGACGGCGGTCAGGGTGGGGCCGAGCAGGTTGACGGTCTCGACGGTGAGGAACTGCGGGCCGAACGGGAGGCCGAGGCCCAGCGTCGGATACAGGGCGCCGATGTTGAACCAGAACAGCAGTTGCACCAACAGCGGCGTCGACCGGAAGATCCACACAAAGCCCCAGCTCATCGTGCGCAGCACCGGGTTGGCGGAGAGCCGCATCACGGCGAGCACCGTGCCGAGCAGGAAGCCGAGCACCATCACCACAGCCGTCAGCCACAGGGAGAGCAGCAGTCCGTCGAGCACGGCGGCGCTGGTGAAGTACCGGCCCACCACGCTCCACTGGAAGGCGTCGTTGCGGACGACCGAGTTGAGCACCATCGCGAACAGCAGCAGCGCGACGACAGCGGTCAGCCACCGGCCGACGTGCCGGCGCGGCACGATCCGCGGCACGTCGGGGCCAGGGGTGCGAGCCTGTTTCGGGGGCTTCGGCGCAGGGGCGGGCGTGACTTCGGAAGGCATGACCATCGAGGGGCTCTCCGGGGGAGGGGATCGCAGGCGTGGGTGACCACCCGGTGGCACTCGCAGGGAGCGCAACGGCACAGACGCTGCGTGCGTACGGTGCGTCCGGGGCTCGGCGTCGTCACATGCGCCGCGTCCCTCAACGCGGCCGGGACGGCTGCCGCGCCGGGCGGCGCCGATCCGCCGTCGATCGTAAGTGCCCAGGGCATCGACGTGTCAACAGCGAGCTGGACGACGCCGGTCCAGGTGGTCCGGCATCCGGGCGCTGCTTGACGGGCGCCACGATGTACTGCTCAATTGGTCGCATGAATGCCCAGCAGCGCTTGGTCTCGCGCGATCACATCGACTTCGGTCGGGTGTGGTCCGCCGCGTGTTGCGCCTGACTCGGCAGCGGGCCGTCTGACCGGCCCTTCCCTCCCTCGGTGACCCCGTCGCGGGCCGAGTCAATTCCTGACGTGCGCTGCCGCAGCTTCGCTTCTCCCGACGCCCGACGTCGTCACGACCGCACCGACCCGTCCGCCTGACGGTTCGTGTGCTCATGTCCGCACCCGATTCCGCCATGCCCGAGTGCCGTCGCACCCCCGGAAAGGCCATGCCCCATGCCCGTGGCGGTCCGCGGGACCGCCGCCACCCGCGACGGCTCCGCATCCACCCCGCGCTCCGGCGCCGTGTTCGAGCACCTCGACGTCCAGTCGCGCACAGGAAAGGCCCCGACCTTTGAACCTCCCCGGCCTCAGAGCCCGCCTGCGCCGCACCGCCGCCCTCACGCCACTGCTGACACTGACCGCGTGTGGCTCCGGCGACACCTCCGGCACCACACCGGCGGTCGCTCAGGACTCTCCCGCGCCGACCGACGACCCGGTCGCCGCCGTGCGCAAGGCGGACTCCGCCGCCGCCCTGCTTCCCGCCGACATCCGCGAGGCGGGCACGCTCCGGGTCGGCAGCTCGATCGGATTCCCGCCCGGGGCGTACTACCCGAACGGCACCGACCAGGCGCCCGCGGGCCAGGACATCGACCTCGCCGACGCGGTGGCCAAGGTCCTCGGCGTGAAGCTGGAGCGGCAGGACGCCTCCTTCGAGACGATCCTGCCCGCCCTCGGCAGCGGCAAGTACGACTTCGGCACCGGCAACTTCGGGGTCACGAGCGATCGCCTGAGGACCATCGACTTCGTCACCTACATCAACGACGGCCAGGGCTTCGCGGTCAAGAGGGGCAACACCGAGCTCACCTCGAAGGTCACCGATCTCACCCAGCTGTGCGGGCTGACCATCGGCACCGGCGCCGGCACCACCTTCGAGGCGACCCTCACCGCGCAGCAGGGCGTGTGCGCCAAGGCCGGCAAGGAGCCGTACGACGTGAAGGTCTACTCGGAGAACGCGGCGACCCTCACCGCGCTCCAGCAGGGCCGTATCGACGTGATCATGTCGACCATCAACGGCCTGCGCTACCAGGCGGACCAGCCCGCCTCCCAGACCACCTTCCTCGGCGAGTTCCACCGCCTCGACGTCGGCTTCGCCTTCAAGAAGGGCTCACCGCTCACCCGGGCCTTCCAGGCCGCCGTCAACGAGCTGATCAAGGACGGCACCTACGCCCGGATCCTCGAGAAGTGGGGCACGTCCGCCTCCGCGATCGACACGTCGCGGATCAACCCGCCCGAACACACGTGAGAGTCGAGCAGGACCACCACGATGGCACGGCAGGACGGGCTGGCCGCCCGGGCTGTGCACGGCGAGACGTGCCAGGCGCCGCAGCGCCTGACCCCGGCGACGCGGGGTCGGACGTGATGCACCTGTGCCGCGCCGTCCACCCGCACTCCCGGCCCCGCACAGATCTCCAGCGCGTGGCCGGCGCGCTCTGTTGTTCCTGACCCGTTCCTCCACCGCCGTGCCCACCCCTCGGTGAGGGCCGGCGTTCTCGTCACGGACTTCCAGGAAGGCACCCACTCGTGTCCCCAACACCTCCCCCCGGCCTGCACCTTGCCGTCGCCCTGGACGGCACCGGCTGGCACCCCGCCTCCTGGCGTGAGCCGGAGGCCCGTCCCCGGGACCTGTTCACCGCCGGATACTGGACCGACCTGGTCGCCGAGGCCGAGCGCGGACTGCTCGACTTCGTGACCTTCGAGGACGGCCTCGGCCCGCAGTCCTCCCACTTCCTGGACCCGGACGAGCGCAGCGACCAGGTGCGCGGCCGTCTCGACGCCGTCCTCATCGCCTCCCGCGTCGCACCGCTGACCCGGCACATAGGTCTGGTGCCGACGGTGGTGACCACCCACACGGAGCCGTTCCACCTCTCCAAGGCGATCGCCACCCTCGACTACGTCAGCGCCGGCCGCGCCGGCCTGCGCGCGCAGATCACCGCCCGCCCGAACGAGGCCGCGCACTTAGGCCGCCGGACCATCCCGCGCATCGAGGCCTACGACAGCCCGGCCGCCCGGGACGTGGTGACCGGCCTCTTCGACGAGGCCGCCGACTACGTCGAGGTGGCGCGCCGCCTCTGGGACAGCTGGGAGGACGACGCCGAGATCCGGGACGCCGCCACCGGCCGCTTCATCGACCGGGACAAACTGCACTACATCGACTTCGAGGGCCGGCATTTCAGCGTCAAAGGGCCCTCCATCACGCCCCGGCCGCCCCAGGGCCAGCCCATCGTCAGCGCCCTCGCGCACGACACCATCCCGTACCGGCTCGTGGCCCGTGCCGCCGACATCGGCTACGTCACCCCGCACGACGCGGACGAGGCCCTCGCGATCGTCGCCCGGATCCGTGCCGAGCAGAAGGCGGTGGGGCGAGACGCCGAACCCCTCCATGTCTTCGGCGACCTGGTCGTCTTCCTCGACGACGACCGGACCGCCGCGGCGGCCCGCCGGGAACGGCTCGACGCGCTCGCGGGACAGCCGTACACGAGTGACGCCCACATCTTCGTCGGCACGCCCTCCGGACTCGCCGATCGGCTGCAGGAACTGCACGGCGCCGGGCTGACCGGCTTCCGGCTGCGCCCCGCCGTAGCGGGCCACGACCTTCCGGCGATCACCCGGGGCCTGGTCCCCGAGCTGCAGCGCCGGGGTGTCTTCCGCCGCGCCTACGAGGCCGACACCCTGCGCGGCCTGCTGGGCCTGGCCCGCCCCGCCAACCGCTACGCCGCCGCGACCGCCTGAGCCGGAGGGACCACCACGACCATGAGCAAGCCGCTGAAGCAGATCCATCTGGCCGCCCACTTCCCCGGCGTCAACAACACCACCGTCTGGAGCGACCCGAACGCCGGCAGCCACATCGAGTTCAGCTCCTTCGTCCACTTCGCGCGGACCGCCGAACGCGCCAAGTTCGACTTCCTCTTCCTCGCCGAGGGCCTCAGGCTCCGCGAGCAGGGCGGAAGGATCCACGACTTGGACGTCGTCGGCCGCCCCGACACCTTCACCGTCCTGGCCGCGCTCGCCGCCGTCACCGAGCACCTGGGCCTGACCGGCACCATCAACTCCACCTTCAACGAGCCCTACGAGGTGGCGCGCCAGTTCGCCAGCCTCGACCACCTCTCCGGCGGGCGCTCCGCCTGGAACGTCGTCACCTCCTGGGACGCCTTCACCGGCGAGAACTTCCGCCGCGGCGGTTTCCTGCCGCAGCAGGAGCGCTACTCCCGCGCCAAGGAGTTCCTGGCCACGGCGAACGAGCTCTTCGACTCCTGGCACGGCGACGAGATCCTCGCCGACCAGGAGACCGGCGTCTTCCTGCGGGACGCCAAGGCCGGAGCCTTCGTCCACACCGGGCAGCACTTCGACATCCACGGCCGGTTCAATGTCCCGCGCTCCCCGCAGGGCCGCCCGGTGATCTTCCAGGCCGGCGACTCCGAGGAGGGCCGCGAGTTCGCCGCCTCCTCCGCCGACGCGATCTTCAGCCGGCACGCCACCCTCGAAGCGGGCCAGGCCTTCTACACCGACGTCAAGAAGCGCCTCGCCAGGTACCGCCGTCGCCCCGGCCACCTGCTGATCCTGCCCGCCGCCACCTTCACGCTCGCCGACACCGACGCCGAGGCGGAGGAGCTGGCCAAGGTGGTGCGCCGGCAGCAGGTCAGCGGGGCCACCGCCATCAAACACCTGGAGTTCGTCTGGAACCGGGACCTGTCGGCGTACGACCCGGACGGGCCGCTCCCCGAGATCGACCCGGACCTCGGCGACGACCACATATCCCAGGGCCGCGCTCAGGTCCGCATGTACCGCGACCCGCTGGCCACCGCTCGCGAGTGGCGCGAACTGGCCGCCGCGAACAACTGGTCCATCCGCGACCTGGTCATCGAGACGGGCAGCCGGCAGAACTTCGTCGGTTCACCGGAGACGATCGCCCGCACCATCAACGAGCTCGTGCAGGCCGACGCCAGTGACGGCTTCATCCTCGTCCCGCACATCACCCCGACCGGCCTCGACGCGTTCGCCGACCAGGTCGTCCCGCTCCTGCAGGAACAGGGCGTGTTCCGCACGGAGTACGAGGGGCCGACCCTGCGCCACCAGCTCGGCCTGGCCCACCCCGACGACGTCCGCGACGAACGGGCGGCGTCATGAAGTTCCTCGCCATCACCCTGATCGCGCACCGGCCGGACCCGGTCACCGGGGTGCACAAGCCGACCCATGACCGCTTCCGCGAGGTCCTCGACAACGCCCTGCTCGCCGAGGAGCTCGGCTTCGACGGCTTCGGCGTGGGGGAGCGGCACGAGCGGCCCTTCATCTCCTCGTCGCCGACCGTCGTCCTCAGCCACATCGCGGCACTGACCCGACGCATCCGGCTGTTCACCGCCGTGGCCACGCTCAGCCTCCTGGACCCGGTGCGCGCCTACGAGGACTACGCCACCCTCGACCACCTCTCCGAGGGCCGGCTGGAGCTGATCATCGGCAAGGGCAACGGCGCCGCCCAGCGCGAGCTGTTCCACGTCACACCCGAGGACCAGTGGGACCGCAACGCCGAGAGCTACGAGGTGTTCCGGCAGATCTGGCGGCAGGACAAGGTGACCGCCAGGACCCGGTTCCGGCCGGAGCTGAAGGACGCCGAGGTGTGGCCGAGGCCGTACCAGCAGCCCGTCCGGGTCTGGCACGGCAGCGCGACCAGCAAGGAGTCGGTGGACCTGGCCGCCCGCTACGGCGATCCGCTGTTCTCGGCGAACGTCACCCACCCCATCGAGCCGTACGCCGAGTTGATCAGGTACTACCGCGAGCGCTGGGCCTTCCACGGCCACGACCCGGCGAAGATCGCTGTCGGCGCCGGCACGGCCGGGCTCCTCGTGACCCGCACCTCCCAGGAGGCCCTCACGGTGTACCGGCCGGTCTTCGAGTCGACGCTGGCGTTCCAGAAGCAGTTCGGCCTGCCGGTGGTCTTCGAGACCCTGGAGGACTTCGTCGAGCGCAGTTCCGCCCTGATCGGCAGCCCGCAGCAGATCATCGAGAAGGTACACCGCTACCACGAGCGCTTCGGGCACACGGTGCTCCACCTGCACGCGGACGCGAGCGGGTTGACGGACGGCCGGCACCGCGCCTCCCTCGAGCTGTTCCAGTCCGCGGTCGCCCCCGTACTACGGCAGGACATCCCGGACCCGCCTTTCACCTGGGGGCCGGCACTGCCCGTCACCGAGGAGTCCGCCCGGGCCTGACCTCGCCCCGGCACCCCCGGCCTGGCGCCGATACCGCCGGTCGGCGGTCGGTGAGGCGGATGATCAGCCGTCCGATCTCGGCGGAGCCTAGGCGCTCGCCGCTCATGCCCGCCGCCCCCTGCCGTGCACATCCGCGGGGACGGCGAGTCACCTGATCAGTGCGGAGCTTATCCGCGGGTGAGCTGGGAACTCGGAGCACATCACAGCCGCCCGTCGTCCAGGGCCGGGTCCCGTACCCGCGAGGGCAGCGCTCGGATCTTCAGGAGTGACTTTGACCATGCGCATCGGGGTGGAGGAGGAGTTCCACGTCCTTGAGGCGGAGCGCGGACGGCTCGTGCCGCGCGCCGACGCCATCCTGCGAGGGCTTCCCCGGCGGACCTTCACGACGGAACTGCACCAGTGCACCGTGGAGACCAACAGCGCGGTGCACGCATCCCTGCACGACCTGTACGCGGACCTCACCCGCCTGAGACGGCAGCTGGACGCGGCCGCCTTTGCGCAGGGGCTGGCCGTGGTGGCCGCGGGGACGGCCCCGCTGGCGACCACGGCCGCGGTGCCCACCACCGCCGACGCCCGCTACCGCCACATGGCCGACGAGTACCGCAAGGTCGCCGACGAGCAGCTCATCTGCGGCGCCCAGGTCCATGTGGACGTGCCCGACCGCGACACCGCCGTGCGCGTCATGTGCGAGGTCTCGCCCTGGCTGCCCGTCCTGCTGGCCGTCTCCGCGAGTTCCCCCTTCTGGCAGGGGACCGACACGGGGTACGCGAGCTGGCGTTCCATGGTGTGGCAGCGTTGGCCCACCGCGGGGCCGGCCGGCTGTTTCTCCACCGCGGCCGAGTACGACGCGGCGGTGGACGACCTGATCCGGGCCGGGGTCATCAGCGACGCGGGGATGATCTACTACGACGTCCGTCCCTCCGCCCATCTGCCGACGCTGGAACTGCGCATATGTGATGCCTGCCCGCGTGCCGAGACCGTCGTGCTCATCGCCGGGCTCTTCCGCGCCCTGGTGACCGAGGCCCGCGAACGGCTGCGCGGGCGCGGTGCCGGCTGCGCGGGCCGGCACGAGTGGCTGCGGGGCGCGGCATGGCGTGCCGCCCGGTCCGGGCTCGAAGGTCCCCTGGTGGACCCCGAGACCCACCGCGAGGCACCCGCGGGCCAGGTCCTGCGCGGGCTGCTCGTCCGGCTGCGGCCCGCCTTGGAGGCCCACGGGGACTGGCACACCGTTCAGGCGCTGACCGAGTCGGCGCTCGCGGACGGAAGCGCCGCCCGGCGCATCCGCCGTACGGCACAGGCGGAGGACCTCCTCGGCTGTGTCGACATGCTGATCGCCGAGACCCGCGGCGAACGCGCACACCGCCGCTCCACGCAGCGCAGCCGCGGGCCCGCCCCGGCCGTCGCCGCGTGCGGCCCGCACTCCTCCGCCGGTTCCGGGACGCCGGAGGCCATCGGCCCCGGATGAGCGGTGCGTGCCATGAGACCGCCTCCGGTCCCGCAGCCTCCGCGCGCAGCACCCCCGCGCAGGCGCCGCCTCGGCGGCACCGCCCTCTCGGGCAACCCGGCCCGCCGTGCGTCCTGCCCCGTGGCAGAGCGTGTGTCCTGTCCCCGAGCAGAAAGGATCTTGTCATGTCATGCAGCACCGCCCGGATTCCGGCAGAAGGGCGGACAGGCCCGTCGCGGCGTGCCGCGGCCGGTACCCGGAAGGGAGGCGGGACGCCATGTGCGGTCTGAGCGTGGAGATCCGCTTCGACGGCCGACGGCCCGACCTGGCGGCCGTCGGACGCATGACCGACCGGCTCGCCGCCCGTGGCCCCGACGGACAGGCGACCTGGACGCGGGGCGCGGTGGCGCTGGGACACCGGCGACTGAAGATCATCGACCTGTCGGACCGGGGAGGGCAGCCGATGACGGACAGCCGGGGAGAAGTCACCGGCGTCTTCAACGGCTGCGTGTACAACTATCCCGAGCTGCGAGAGGAGCTGCGCCGCCTCGGGCACCGCTTCGAGTCGACCTCGGACACGGAGGTGGTGCTCAACGCCTACCTGCAGTGGGGAACCTCCTGCGTCGAGCACTTCCGCGGCATGTTCGCCTTCGCGATCGTCGAGCATCGGACCGGCCGGGTGATCCTGGCCCGGGACCGCCTCGGCATCAAGCCGCTGTACCTGGCACGGACACCGGGCCGGCTGCGGGTCGCCTCCACGCTGCCCGCCCTCCTCGCCGCCGGAGACGTCGACACCTCACTCGATCCGGCAGCGCTCCACCAGTACCTCAGCTGGCACGCCACGGTCGCGGCGCCGCGCACCGTCCTCAACGGCGTGCGCAAGCTCCCCCCGGCCACGGTGCGGGTCGTCGAACCGGACGGCACCCACAAGGATCACTGCTACTGGCAGCCGTCCTACACACGCCGGGCGGAATGCTCCGGCATGAGCGCCGACGAATGGCGGGACGCGGTGCTGGACGCGTTGCGCACAGCGGTGCGCCGCCGCATGGTCTCCGACGTACCGGTCGGGGTGCTGCTCTCCGGGGGACTCGACTCCAGTCTGATCGTCGCGCTGCTGGCCGACGAGGGCCAGCGCGACCTGATGACGTTCAGCGTCGGGTTCGAGACGGAGGGCGGCGAGAAGGGCGACGAGTTCCGGTACTCCGACCTCGTGGCCCAGGAGTTCGGCACCGACCACCGCCGGATGATGGTGCCCTCCGAGCGGGTCTCCACGGCGCTGGACGGGGCGGTCGCGGCGATGAGCGAGCCGATGGTCAGCCACGACGCGGTCGCCTTCTACCTGCTGGCCGAGCAGGTGTCCAAGGAAGTGAAGGTCGTGCAGAGCGGGCAGGGCGCCGACGAGGTCTTCGCCGGCTACCACTGGTATCCGCAGCTGGCCGAGGTCTCCCGCGAGGACGAACCGGAGCGCTACGCCGAGACGTACTTCGACCGGTCGCACGCCGATCTCGCCCGGATCCTGCGGCCGGAGCTCCTGCCCCGCGAGGACGTCTCGGGCGACTTCGTCCGCCGCCACATGGCCGTACCGGGGGCGCAGACCGCGCTGGACGCCGCGCTCCGCCTGGACACGCATGTGATGCTCGTCGACGACCCCGTCAAGCGTGTCGACAACATGACCATGGCCTGGGGCCTGGAGGCCCGCGTGCCCTTCCTCGACCACGAACTGGTGGAGCTGGCGGCGGCCTGCCCGCCGGAACTCAAACTGGCCGACGGCGGCAAGGGCGTGCTGAAGGAGGCGGGCCGCAAGCTCCTGCCTCACGAGGTCGTCGACCGCCCCAAGGGCTACTTCCCGGTACCGGCCATCCGGCACATGGCCGGACCCGTCCTGGAACGGGTGCGCGCGGCCCTCCGGGCACCGGAGGCCAGGCAGCGCGGACTGTTCCAGGAGTCGTATGTCGCCAAGCTGCTCACGGCGCCCGACGAGCACCGCACCAGGCGGGGCGCCAACGCACTGTGGCAGACGGCCTTGCTGGAAATATGGTTGCAGACCCACGGAATCAAGTGACCGGCCACCGGGGCATGCGGCCGGCGCCCGCCCCCGCTCCCGGGACGCTCGGTCCGGCCCCCGTGCCGGCACAGGACGGCCGGACAGGGAACCGGCCGGGCGCCACCGGCGCCGCCGCGCCCGCGTCGGTGGCACTGCCCGGGGCGGGCGGCCCCCGAGACGCCGTGACCCGGCTGCGCGCGCACGGCTGCTGGTACCCCTCCGCCAACGCCGACGGCACCGAGGCGGCCTTCATCTGCGACCGGGGCGGCGTCCCCCAGCTGTGGGCCGGCCCCGTCGGCAGCGACGAGGTGCGCCTGCTCGACTCCTCACCGGATCCCGTCAAAGAGGTGTCCTGGTCACCGGACGGCCGCTGGATCGCGTACACCACCGCGCCGGGCGGGGGCGAACACACGCGCGTGCTGTGCGTACGGCCCGACGGCACCGGCCGCCGCATCCTGGCCGGGGCCGACCCGGCCAGTTCCGCCCATCTGGGGTGCTGGGCGCACGACGGCTCGGCCGTCGCCGTCACCGTCGCGGCCCCGGCCGCCACCGTCCCCCCGGGCCTCGCGGGGCAGACCCTGCTGGACCGCGGCCCGGCGGACAGCCTGCTCACCGGGGCCCGCCCGGGCGCCGACCGGACGGACCGGGACGGTCCCGCGACGCTCCTCGGCCCGGCCGCGCACGACGCCACGCCGAGGACGGCGCCGAACGGGACGCCGGGCGGGACCACGGCCCCCGCGGCCCGGCCCGACGGCGGCCTGTCGGTCTACCTGATCGATCCCGACGGCCTCGCGTCCCCCGTGCTGCTCACCACGGAGACGCACGCCGCCTCCCTGCGCGCGTGCGACCTCAGCCATGACGGCCGCTTCGCACTGCTGCGCCGGGGGCCGCGCGGGCGGCGCGAGGCGGTCGTCCGCCGCACCGCCGACGCGGCGACCACCTTCGCCCTGCCGGTCGCCGACGGCGACCCGTGGATCGGACGGTTCTCCCCGGACGGGCGTTCGCTGTGGCTGCGCAGCAACGCGGACCGGGAGTACGCGGCGCTCCTCGCCGTCGCCCTGGACGCCGACGGAAGGCCGGAGGGTACGTCCGTCGCGGCGGAACGCGACGGAACCGATCTCGAACTCCTGGCGCTCGCGCACGACGGCCGTACCGCCTCGCTGGCATGGAACGTGCAGGGCGCCAGCGAGCTGGAGCTCGTCGAGACCTTCCCCACCGGGCACACCTCCGACGACACCGGCCCGGCACGTTCCCTCCCCGTGCCCCACGAGGTCGTCACCCGGGTGACCGCCGCCGGAGCCGGGCGACTGCTGCTCGCGCTGTCCGGGTCGCAACGCCGACCGGGTGTCTGGTGGGCCCACGAAGGCGTGTCCGTGCTCCGCACGCCCTGGTCCGCCCGGGACGAGGACGCCGTTCCGCCGGGCCGCCCACCGGTACGCCCCGTCCCCTTGCGTCTGACGGCACGCGACGGGCTCCCCCTGAGCGGCTGGTACTACCGGGCGCCCGGGCGTGCCCCCGACGAACCGGCACCGTGTGTCATCCACCTGCACGGCGGTCCGGAGGAACAGGAACGCCCGGTGTTCAACCCGCTCTACCACGAGCTGACCGGGCGCGGCCTGGACGTCTTCGCCCCCGACGTCCGGGGATCCCTGGGACACGGCCGGTCGTTCGTCGACGCGGACCTGGGCGCCGGCCGCTTCGCCGCGTTCGACGACGTCGCGGACTGCGCGGCCCACGCGGTCACCGCGGGCCCCGCCGATCCGACGCGGCTGGCGGTCATGGGCCGCTCGTACGGCGGCTATCTGACGTTCGCCTCCCTCGTGTGGCACCCGGATCTCTTCCGCACCGGGGTCGCCGTCTGCGGCATGTCGGACTTCCTGGCCTTCTTCGCCGGTACGGAGCCCTGGATCGCGGAGTCCGCCGCGCACAAGTACGGCCACCCGGAGCGCGACCGCGAGCTGCTGCGCGCGCTGTCACCGATGAGCCGTATCGGAGCGCTGCGGGTGCCGCTGCTCGCCGTCCACGGCGAACACGACACCAACGTGCCACCGGGGGAGTCCCAGCGGTTCGTACGGGCGGCGCGGGAACGGGGCATCCAGGCCGAACTGCTGACTCTGCGCGACGAAGGCCACGACTTCCTGCGCGCGGACAACCGGCGCCTGTTCCGCCGGGCCGCCGCCGACTGGATGGAACGGCACCTCCAGGCGTGACCCTTCGGGTTCCGTGCCGGTCGACGGCGCCCGGGGCCGGGGCGGGTCCGGCGGCGGTGACCGGTGGCGGGCCCGTCAGTCGTCGCCCGCGGTCCGGCTCACCAGTCCGCCGTACGCCTGTGGCAGCGCGTCCGCGCACCGGCCAGTGCCGCGAGCGCACCCGAGCGCGGAGTTTCCCCCAGGCAGGCGGCCCCGTCGGCCGGCGCGGCCGCTGGGGCTCCGAGTCAGGCGCGGGGAAGGCGTCGGGGGTGCTGATCCGGCTCTTGAGCAGCGCCCCGGACTCCGTCAGCGCACCGCCGCTGCTGTAGTCGCTGCCGGTGCCGGGCCGCAGCGCCGCTCTCGGGGCGTCGGAGTCCTGCCCCCGGGCAGCACTCATACGGTCCACTGGCTGGCGGCCGACGCCCCGGGGCGGCTGTCCGACCCGTCCGGTCCGCTGACCTTCACTACCGGCACCCCGCCGGAGGCCGCCTGCGCGGTGACGTACCACCGCGACACGAGCCGGGGCGACGGATTCGTGGCCACGGTCACCGTCCGCAACCGCTCCGGCGCCCCGATGTGCCCACGGCGGACAGCCGCAGCGGAGACCAGCCCGCCGTCGGCCGCGCCGGAGCCTCCGCTCCCGGCGCGGACCCGACATCGGCACGCGGAGGTCGGCGAACCCGCCGCCACTGGCGTGCCGCGCAACGCCGTCGGCCGCCCTCTGCGGCTGCCGTCCCGGCTCTCGGCCGGCCTGACCCGCGCGTCGGCCTCAGCAGCTGATCACCGGCCCCGGCTCTCCTCAGGCCGGCTCCGCGCGGGACGCGGACTGCGCCGTGCTCTCCCGCAGCACGAGCCGGTGCGCCACCACGAGGTCCTGAGGTGAGCGGACACCGTCCGGCGAGGCCTCCGCCACGGCGGGCCCGGAGGTCTCGTCCATACGGCGTCGCAGGAGTTCGAGGGCGATTCTGGCCACCGCCGCCTTGTCGGGGGCCACGGTGCTCAGCGTGGGCACGCTGAACCGCCCGGCCTCCACGTCGTCGAAGCCCATGACGGCGACGTCCTGCGGCACCCGCAGGCCGTGCTCGTGCAGCGCGCGCAGCGCACCCAGCGCCAACTGGTCGTTGAGGCACAGCAGCGCGTCGGGGCGGGCACCGCCGCTGAGCGCCCGGGACACGGCCTCGGCTCCGTCGGGCATCCGGAAGGACGTGACCGGCAGCAGGGCGGCCGGGTCGTGGGCGACGCCCGCCGCGGCCAGGGCGGCGCGGTAGCCGCGGGTGCGGGCCTCGGCCGTGCCCAGTCCGGTGTCGTCGCGTCCGCCGATCACCAGGATGCTGCGGCGGCCGAGACCGATCAGGTGCTCGGTCGCCTCCCGCGCGGCCTGCTCGTTGTCGATGGCCACATGGTCGGCGCCCTCCTCCAGCAGCTCGCCGAGCAGCACGGTCGGCGGGGCGTCGGCCCGATCGCGCAGGTCGTCGGCGGTGAGTGCGAGCGGGCTGAGGATGACACCGTCGACGAAGGTGGAGCCGAACCCGGCCAGCGCCGCCAGCTCGTGGTCCCGGTCGGCTCCGGTCTGGTGGATCAGTACGGTCAGGGAGCGCTCCTCGGCCTCGCGGATGACGTGCCGGGCGAGCTCGGCGAAGTACGGGACGTCCAGTTCGGGCACGACGAGGGCGATGATTCCGGTGCGTCCCCGGCGCAGGTGGCGCCCCGCCAGGTTGACCTTGTAGCCGAGCTCCTCGATGGCCTCGCGCACCGCGTTCCGGGTGCGGTCGGAGACGTGGGTGTAGTCGTTGATGACGTTGGAGACCGTCTTCTCCGACACCCCCGCGAGCCGCGCGACGTCCTTGATCCTGGGTCGTGCCACCGGAACCTCCCTGCCCTCAGCGCTGCCGAGTTTAAGTCCCGGCGGGTCGCGAAATCCCCGCCAGGCTCACCGGCGTCCGGCGGCGCCGCCTTCCAGCCGCTCGGTCCCAGCTCTTTACAGCCAATGTACATCGATGTAAAAACGAGCCACCGCACCGGCCCGGCCGGTGCTCCTCACCGCCTGGCCTGCGCGGTGGGCCCCTCACGCAGGGGTCCACCGCCGGTCCGGCGCGCGTGTCCGGCCGTCGAAAGGTCCGCGATGTCCACCCGTTCCCCCGTTCCCGCCGCACCCGCCTCCGACCCGGCCCGCGGCCTCACCCGCCGCGGGCTGCTGCGCCACGGCGCCGCCGCCGCGGGCGGGCTGCTCGCCGCCGGCCCGCTGTCCGGCTGCGCCTCACCGGCCTCCGCCTCCGACGCCTCCGCCCTGAGCGTCTGGGACCTGTTCCTAGGCGGCGACGGCATGCTGATGGACGACATGATCAAGGCAGTCTCCGGCGGTCCGCGGGGCTTCGAGGTGGAGCGGACGATCCTGGACTGGGGACCGTCGTACTACACCAAGCTGGCCATGTCCGCGGCCGGCGGCCGCGCCTCCGACGTGGCGGTCCTGCACCTGTCCCGGCTGGCGGGCTACGCGCCCGGCGGTCTGCTCGACCCCTTCGACCTGGACCTGCTCGCCGAGTTCGGCGTCACCGCGCGCGACTTCACCCCGGCGGTCTGGGCGCGCACGCAGCACGCCGGCACCGTCTACGCCATCCCCCTGGACGTGCACCCCTTCATCGTGTTCTACGACGAGGAGGCCGCCGACACCGCCGGACTGCTCGACGCCTCGGGGCAGCTCGCCCCGATGGGCTCGCCCCAGGCGCTGCTGGACGCCTCCGAGGCGCTCGCCGAGGCGACCGGGCGGTCGGGCATCCTGTTCGGGCACGTCACCGACACGGCCCAGAGCTGGCGGCAGTTCGCCGCCCTGTACGCCCAGACCGGCGCCGCCTTCACCCTGCCGGACGGCGGCCCGGCACGGATCGACACCGACGCCGCGGTGCGCGTCGTGAGCTTCATGCAGCAGCTCTTCGACGGCCGCACCAACCCCAACGACCTCGACTACAACGGCGCGATGGCGAGTTTCATCGGCGGTCGCGGTGGCATGGTCATGCTCGGGGAGTGGGAGCTGCCGACGCTGAAGAAGTCGGGCATCCCGCTCGGCGCCGCGCCCTTCCCGCAGGTCTTCGACCAGCCGGCCGTCTACAGCGACAGCCACAGCTTCGTCCTGCCGCACCAGGAGAACCCCGACCCCCGGCGGCGCCGCGAAGCCCACCGCTACGTCGCCGAGATGGTCAAACAGAGCCTGACCTGGGCGAGCGCCGGTCACATCCCCGCCTACCAGCCCGTGCTGGCGGAACCCGAGTACGCCGCCCTCGACCCGCAGTCCTCCTACGCGGACGCGGCGGAGGTCGCGGTGCTCGACCCGCCGAACTGGTTCGCCGGAGCCGGCTCCAACTTCCAGAACCGGATGTGCCAGCCGCTCCAGTCGGCGCTGCTGGGCAACACCTCCGCCGAGAAGGCGGTACGCCAGATGGTCCGCGAGGCGGACGCGCTGCTGCGGCAGCCCAACCCGGTGGCCTGACCAGCAAGGAGTGACTCACGTGACCATCACCGCACCCCCCGGCGCCGCCCCGCCCGGCGGACCGCACGCCCGCAGGGCCGGCGGCCGCCCGCGCACCGGCCCGCGCGGCGGCGCCCGTACCGCCCCGCACTCGGGCCTCGTCTTCGTCCTGCCGTTCCTGCTCGTCTTCGGCCTGTTCCTGGTGTGGCCGGTCGTGCAGGGACTGTGGATGAGCTTCACCGACAGCTCGCTGACCCTGCGCGACACCGGTTTCGTCGGCTTCGACAACTACGCCGAGGCGTTCGGCGACCCGGACGTCTGGAGCAGCCTCGGCAACACGGTCGTCTTCACCGCCGTCTCCAGCGTGCCGCTGGTGCTGATCGCCCTGGTGATGGCGCTGCTGGTGCACAGCGGACTGGCCGGGCAGTGGGCCTGGCGGCTGGCCTTCTTCGCCCCCTACCTGCTCCCGGTGACCGTGGTGACGCTCATCTGGACCTGGCTCTACCAACCTGAACTGGGGCTGGGCAACCAGCTCCTCAACACCCTGGGCCTGGAGTCCGTCGGCTGGCTCTCCGACGAATCCGTCGCGATGTGGTCGGTCGCCGCCCTCACCGTCTGGTGGACGGTCGGCTTCAACTTCCTGCTCTACCTCGCCGCGCTCCAGTCCCTGCCCGCCACCTACGACGAGGCCGCGGCCCTGGACGGTGCCGGGGCGTGGCGCCGCCTGTGGTCCATCACCCTTCCCCAACTGCGGCGCACCACCGCGCTGGTGGCGATGCTCCAGGTCCTCGCCTCGCTCAAGGTCTTCGACCAGATCTACATCCTCACCAAGGGCGGCCCCAACGGCTCGACCCGCCCGGTCCTGGAGTACGTCTACGACGTCGGGTTCACGGGCTACCGGCTCGGCTACGCCTCGGCCGTCTCCTACCTCTTCTTCGCGCTCGTCATCGTCGTCTCGCTCGTGCAACTGCGCCTCTTCCGCCAGGAGGACTGACCGTGTCCGCTCCCGCAACACCCCTCCTCCCGCGGCGCCGGAGGGCCACGGAGGCGGCCGGCTCGCCCCTGCTGCTCGGACACGGCCGGCTGCCCCGCGTCCTGGCCGGACTCGCGCTGGCCGTCCTGGCGGCCGTCTGGCTGCTGCCGTTCGTCTGGGCGGTCGCCACCTCCCTGCAGAGCGAACAGGACGTGGCGGCGCCCGGCCTGTCCCCGTTCAAGGGCGCCCTCACGGCGGACGCGTACCGGCAGATCCTCGAACGCGGCAACGTCACCGTCTGGGCCTTCAACAGCTTCCTCGTCGCCGGACTGGTCACCCTGATCACGGTGGCCGTCTCCACGCTCGCGGCGTACGGCTTCTCGCGCGGCACGTTCCGCGGCCGCCGGGCCCTGCTCGCCGTCACCGTCGCCGCGATCATGGTCCCGCCGCAGTTGCTGGTCGTGCCGCTCTTCGAGCAGATGCTCCTGTTCGACCTGGTCGACACCTACGCGGCGGTCATCCTGCCGCAGGTCGTCGCCCCCATGATGGTGTTCATCCTCAAGCGCTTCTTCGACGGCATCCCCCGGGAACTGGAGGACGCCGCCCGCCTGGACGGCGCCTCGGAGTTCCGGGTCTTCCGGTCGGTGGTGCTGCCCCTGTCCCGGCCGATCGTCGCGGCGGTGGCGATCTTCGTCTTCATCGGGGCGTGGAACAACTTCATGTGGCCGTTCATCGTCACCAACGACCCCGACCTGATGACACTCCCGGTGGGCCTGGCCACCGTGAAGGACGCCTACGGCATCCAGTACGCGCAGTCCATGGCGTCCGCGCTGCTCGCGGCCCTGCCGCTGCTCGTGGTGTTCCTCCTCTTCCAGCGCCGCATCGTCAACTCCGTCGCCACGACCGGCCTCGGCGGTTCCTGACCCCACCCCGTTCCCGTACGGGCCCGGCGGCACCCCCGCCGGCCCACCGATCGACTGGAGCATGTGTGCCCACTCACTCCGTACCGCGCCCGGAGTACCCGCGACCGCAGTTCGTGCGCCGTGACTGGCTCAACCTGAACGGAGCCTGGCAGTTCGAGACCGACCGCGGGGACAGCGGCCTCGAACGCGGCCTGCTCGGCCGCGCGCTGCGCGACGAGATCCTCGTTCCCTTCCCGCCCGAGTCCGAGCTGTCCGGCATCGGCGACACCGACTTCCTGGAGGCCGTCTGGTACCGGCGCGTCCTCACGCTGCCCGCCGAGTGGGCCGGGCGCCGTGTGCTGCTGCACTTCGGCGCGGTCGACTACGACACCACCGTGTGGGCCGACGGCAGGGAGGTCGCCCGGCACCGCGGCGGCTTCACCCCCTTCACCGCCGACCTCGGCGACATCGCGGGGTCGGGGGAGGAGCTGGAGATCACCGTCCGGGCCCGCGACCCCAAGTCCGGCCCGCAGGCCCGCGGCAAGCAGGCGGTCCGCTACGCCAACCACGACTGCAACTACACCCGCGTCACCGGCATCTGGCAGACCGTCTGGCTGGAGCCCGTCCCCCACGTGCACCTGCGCCGCCCGCGGATCACCCCCGACCTCGCCGGCTCCGCCTTCCACCTCGAACTGCCGCTGTCCGGGAACCGGCCCGGCCACCGGGTACGCGCCGTCCTCAGCGACGCCGAGGGCGAGGTGAGCCGCGCCGAGGCCCGCGCCGACCTGGACCTGGCCCCGCGCCTGCACCTGCCCGTCCCCGACGGCCGGCGCCGCGAGTGGAGCCCCGAGGACCCGCACCTGTACGACCTGCGGTTCGAACTCCTGGACGCCGCCGGCGAGGTCGTCGACAGCGCCGCCGGCTACGCGGGCCTGCGCGCCGTGGGCCTGCGCGGCAAGGCCGTCCTCCTCAACGGCCGCCCGGTCTTCCAGCGCCTGGTCCTCGACCAGGGCTGGTATCCGGACGGGCTGATGACCGCGCCGACCGACGAGGCACTGGTCCAGGACATCGAACTGGCCATGCAGGCGGGCTTCAACGGGGCCCGGCTGCACCAGAAGGTCTTCGAGGAGCGCTTCCTCTTCCACGCCGACCGCCTCGGCTACCTGGTCTGGGGCGAGTTCGGCGACTGGGGATGCGAGGTCGGCGGTTCCTCCGGCGACAACCAGCAGCCCGACGCCTCCTACGTCGGCCAGTGGCTGGAAGTCCTGGAACGCGACTACTCCCACCCGTCGATCATCGGCTGGTGCCCGCTCAACGAGACCTACCAGAAGCTCCACGACCGCATCACCCAGCTCGACGCCGTGACCCGCGCGATGTTCCTGGCCACGAAGGCGATGGACACCACCCGGCCGGTCATCGACGCCTCCGGTTACGCCCACCGGGTCGCCGAGACCGACATCTACGACGCCCACAGCTACGAGCAGGACCCGGAGGCCTTCCGGCAGCTGATGTCGGGCCTGACCAAGGACGACCCCTTCGTCAACACGCACGAGAGCGGCACCTCCTACTCACTGCCGTACGGCGGACAGCCGTACTTCGTCAGCGAGTTCGGCGGCATCTGGTGGGACCCCGAGGCGGCCGCCGCCCAGTCCGGCGAGGACCGCACCGTCTCCTGGGGATACGGCCAGCGGGTGCGCGACGAGGACGAGTTCCACGCCCGGTTCGCCGGACTCACCGAAGTGCTGCTGAGCGACCGGGACATGTTCGGCTACTGCTACACCCAGCTGACCGACGTCTTCCAGGAACAGAACGGCATCTACCGCTTCGACCGCGGCGCCAAGCTGGACGTCGACCGCATCCGCGCCGCGCAGACCCGCCCGGCCGCGATCGAGGAGCCGGACCAGGCCTGACCCGGCCCGACAGCGGAACTCCTTCCCGGCCCGGCGACCGGGGAGGAGTTCCGCCGTGCCGCGACGGCGCGCACGCGGCCGCCGCTGCTCGTCTCAGCGGCGTTCCAGGCGCCAGATCTGCGGCTGGAGACCGTTGCAGGTCCACTGCTGGACGTTGCCACCGGGCTGCCGGGAGCCCCCGGCCACGTCCAGGCACTGGCCGCCGGACCCGGCGGCCAGCCGGTAGTAGCCCCGGCCGACGTTCTCCAGCCGCCAGTCCTGTGCGGAGGCACCGTTGCAGGACCACTGCCGGACGTTCGTACCCGGCACGGAGGACCCGTTCTCCACATCCAGGCAGAGTCCGCTGTTGCGGCCGGTGAGGGTGAAGCGGCCGGCTGCCCGGGCGCGCATCGTCCAGTCCTGGGGCCCCAGGCCGTTGCAGGTCCACTGCTGGACGTTGCCGCCGGGCACGCGGGAGTCACCGGCCACGTCGAGGCAGTGCCCGCTGTTCGCGTTCACCAGCCGGTAGCGGGCGCCGTCGACGACACCCGCCGCGTCACCGCTGCCGGTGAGGCCTCCGGAGGCGAAGTACGCCCTGCACACCGTGCCGTCCCAGTCGGTGGCGATCTGCAGGACCCGCGATCCGTCGGCCGTCGGCAGCAGGGGCGAGCTGTAGTTCTGGCAGTAGTTCACACCCGGGTCCGGCACGCTCACCGGCGACGCGATCTCGTACCAGGGTCCGCTGCCGTTCTCGGTGTTGGCGAGGACCGTACGCCCGCTGTCCGCCGCCGGAGTGCCGTCCCGGTTGAGCAGCCGCTGACCGACCAGCAGGATCCGCCCGTTCGGGCCGCCGCCCGGCGCCGGTGCCCAGGCGATGGTGGGCGCGGCGCGGAAGTACTTGCCGTCGACGGTCTCCGGCCGGAACCCCAGTGCGGCGGGGTCACCCCAGTTCCAGCCGTCCGCCGAGGTCCGGAAGTGCACCACGCACTGGTACTGGCCGCCGGGGTTGCAGATCTCGTAGCTCATGAAGTAGGTACCGTTCGGCAGTTTCCGCACCACCGGCATGCCGGGGCGGTCGGCCGACCAGCCGCTCGCCACGGTGTCGTGGTGACCCTGCCAGCGCACGCCGTCGTAGCTGCGCGCGGCCACCAGCTTCTGACTGTGCCCGGGGTCCGTCTCGTCGGCGTAGTGGCAGACCAGCGCGCCGTCCGCGGCCACGGAGAACTCCGGTTCCCACAGACCGCCGGTGCCGTTCGCGACGGCGCAGGAGGACAGGTAGGACCAGGTGCGCCCCACGTCGTTGCTCCGCCAGATCCGCAGCGCCATCCGCCGGTCCGGCTCGTCCTGGCCGGCGGACGAGGCCCACAGCAGCGTGCCGGCCGACAGTGCGCCGACACGCTGCGGGAGTTCGAACAGCGTGGCGCAGCACAGGCCCTGGCCTGCGGCGGAGTCCGGATCGGCGACCCTGCCGACCTCCCGGAAGGACGCTCCGGAATCGGTGCTCTCGTGGATGGCGCCGATGCCGTTGGCGCCGTCGAAGGTGACCACGCCGGCCAGGACGCGCCCGTTGGCGGTGCCGTTGTGCGCGAGCCGGATGGCACGGGGGTAGAGGCCGGTGCCGGCGCGCAGCGGCGTGCCGGTGGCGGCGGGGGAGAGGCCACCGGCCGAGGACCGGCCGGGCCTGGTGGTTGCCGTGCTCGCGGTCGAGGCGTCGGCGGTCACGGCCGGAGCGGTGACCGGCGGGGCGGCGGCCGGCGCGGCCTGCGCGGGCGGGGCGGCGAACGCGAGGCCCAGCACGCCTGTCACGCCGAGCAACGCGGTCAGCCCGGCACGCCGTGCGCGTCGGGCGAGGGGGTGGGGCAGACGGAGAAACATCGTGGTCTTCCTCCCTGCGGGACCTGAGTGGGCGTCAGGCTAGAGCCGCGTGTACATCGATGTAAATACACCGGGAGGCACTGCGGGGGAGGCGGACGCAGATCTCGATCGACCGGCGAGTCAATGACGTCTCCCCCTTTGTCGTTCTGTTGCCATGGCGTGCTGCCATGGCCGCCGAGAAGCCGACCGGCCAGTTCAGCCGGTCGGCTGCCAGGTCGCCGACTCGTCCTCCAGGTCCGTGGACACGCCGCGCGGCCCCACCCGGTCAGGCACCCCCGCCGGGCGACCGGCTCCGCGCGCGGCGGCTTGCCTCGCCCGGCGGTGACGAGGTCGCGCTGCCCGAACAGGACCGGTCGTTCCGGCTGCCGGACCCGGTGGTCACCGCGCTGGCCCCGCGTCGACCCAGGGCAGGAGACCGTTCAGGCGGAATCCCGTGCGGCCCGTTCCCGCTCGCCGGGGCGCTGGCCGACGTGCTCCTTGGCTCCCGTGCGGCCTGAAGAGGGTGCGTTGACAGTGCGGGTGGTCGGTGTCCCACGCAACCGCGGGCAGCGTGACGTTCACCCGCGGAGCGAGGCCGGCAGGCATCGTGGAGTCGGTGACGACGTGCTGGCTGTCAGCCTCAAGGACTCATCCGCGAAGCCGACGAACACCGACTCGTCCAGCGGGTCCGGTGCCACGCGAAATGCGTACCGCTCGCCTCTACTGCTGGAGCTCCAGGACGTCGGCGACCACGCAGCTGACGTTGTCGGGGCCGCCGGAGCCGTTGGCGCGGGCGATGAGTTCGCGGACGGCCTGCTCGGGTTCGCTGACCTCGGCCAGCACTCGGTGGATGTCTTGGGCCGGCACCACGGTCGACAGACCGTCTGAGCAGAGCAGATATCGGTCTTCCCGCTGGGCGTCGTAGAGGCGCATGTCGGGGGTGGTGTCGGCTCCCGGGCCCAGGGCCCGGACCAACAGCGACCTCTGGGGATGGGAGGCGGCCTCTTCCGGACTGAGGCGGCCTTCGTCGACCATCGACTGGACCACGGTGTGGTCATGGGTGATCTGGAACAGTTCTCCGTCACGCAGGAGGTAGACGCGGGAGTCGCCGATATGGACGAGGGCCAGCTGTGATCCGGTCCAGAACAGCGCGGTGAGTGTCGTGCCAGTGGCTTCGACCGAAGGGCCGCTCCCGGCGATGTCGTGTACGGCCTGCTTGGCCTGTTCGACCACCTCTTCGAGAACGTTGAGGAGACTACCGGCTGAGACGCCGTCGGTTTCGAGGGGCTTGAGCGCGTCGACGGCGGCCGCGCTGGCAGTGCCTCCGTGGCTTCCGCAGCCGTCGGCGACGGCGAGCAGCCGGGGTCCGGCGTAGGCAGTGTCCTGGTTGCCGGCACGGACGAGGCCCGTGTCGGAGAGAGCGGCGTAACGGATGCCCAGGGACTCGGCGGTCGGGGACATGAAGGGGTCCTTCCGTGACAGGTGGTCGACGAGGAAGGTGGCCAGGTCCCGCCGTGCGGCGGTGTCGGCCTCGACCTGGGCCCAGAACGCGCGGACCTCCTGGGCTGCCGCGACTGCATCCAGCGTGCGGACGTACTGGATGCGGGCCAGGGGCATCCCCAGACGGCGCAGCCAGGCGACCAGTCGGGCCTGCTCCAGCTGTTGAGGTGCGTAGAGGCGATAGCCGGTCACCGGGTCGACGCGAGCGGGGGTCAGCAGGCCGAGCTCGTCGTAGAGACGCAGTGCCTTCGGCGACAGCCGGGACGCCTTGGCGAACGCCCCGATGGTCAGCAACCCCATGCTCGTTCCTCCTCATGCCGAGCGCGTCGCCCGGCCCCACCGATGCTGTGGGCTCCCCCGAGGTGAAGGTCAACCGCGGCTTCCCGCTCGGCCCCCGTCCGATGGTCTCCTGCACGGTCGACGAGCCCGTGCACGGCAGGCGGGGAGACGTCGAGTCCGGATGGTTGTTCACGGGCGGGTGGTGGTGAGCTCGACGTGTGCGGTGATCATCGGCAATCGGTGGATCACGTGTCTGACTGCCGGAGTGACTGCTGAACTCATCGACGATCGAGCTGGCCACGTCAGCCACCCCTGTCGTCGTGCTGGTGCGCCAGTGGAAACGACCTTCCACGTCCGGCCGTGAAACGTGCATGACCGGCAATGGAGGCCGCCGCTCTTGTCTGACGCGGGTCGTGTCCAGTTCGCGGCAACCTTCGCAAGCTTCACCTTCCTGGCTCCCCTCGTGACCGGCAGTGCCGGAATGGCCCGGCCGTGGGTCTCAGTCGTGCTCGTGCTCTTCGGAGCCGGGTCGTTCGCCGGTGTCACCTTCGCTGGACTGCTCTCGGATCAGCGCCCCGGTCTGGTCATCGCGGTCGGCGGCCCCCTGCTGGTCATCGGCTGGGCGGCTCTGGCCCTGCTGGCCGAGAACCAGATCGCTCTCCTCGCACTCGTATGCGTGCAGGGTGCGCTGTCGTTCGCGGTGGGCAGTACGTTGATCACGAGGGTGCTGTATGAGGCGGCCGGGGCTCCCACCATGGCTGGGGCCTATGCCACGGCGGCACTCAACGTAGGCGCCGCCGCCGGCCCTCTCATCGCCGCGACGACCCTCGGCACCGTGGGCAACCGTGGGCCGCTGTGGGCAAGCGGATTCCTCGTTCTGGCCGCTTTGCTCGCCGCACTCCCCTTCCGCCATGTGCTGGCGTCGCAGGGTGCTCCTGTGGCGCCAGCAGGTGCCGTCTCGTGTGCCGAAGAGAGGTGACAACTCATCGAGCACGGGCTCATCCGCCTCATGGTCCGAGCCGCTGCCGACAATCCCCCGGCGTCACACCTCTCAGCGCGCGTCACCAACGTCATGGTCAGCCGGTCACGCCGTCCGGCTGACCGGCCGGGACGTGAGCAGTGGTGCGCAGGCGCGCTGTTCGTCGAACGGCTGCCGGGTCTGGAGACAGTGGTGGAGCTGTCGAGGGAAGCGGTTGAGCAGGTGGCGCAGGGCAGCACTGTTTGGACGGACTGGCCTGCATCGAGGTCTCGTCCGGCTCCCGGCCTCGCCACCGGATCCGGGCCCGCACGCCCTTGCCGGCCGCCGTGGCCTCTGCCCGGCCTTCGGCCCTCGGCAGTGCGCGTACGCACTTGTTGGCCGTTAGGGATGACGGATGGTCACAGTCCGAGCAGCTTTTCCGCGTTGCGGTGCGCGATGTCGTGCTTGGCCTCCTCGGTGAGGTCGCAGGTTTCGAGGAACGGTCGCGCTCCCTCGTTGCTGAGGAAGGGGTAGTCCACCGAGTAGATCAGCCGGTCGGTGCCGAGGGTGTCGGCGCAGAAGCGCAGGTGTGCGGCAGTGAACATGCCACTGGGTGTGTAGTACACGTTCTCGCGGACGTAGTCGCCGATGGTCCGGTCCAGCCCGGTGATCCGCTGGGGCAGGGCCTCGTCGAGGCGGTCGAGGAACCACGGGACCATCTCGCCCCAGTGCCCGAGGACGAACTGCAGGTCCGGGTAACGGTCCAGGGCGCCGCTGAGTACCAGGTGGAGGAAGTGGATCCCCGATTCGTTGTGCCATCCCCATCCGGCGGTGGCGAACCGGGTCGCGACCACGGGGTCCAGCCCCGCTTCGTAGTCGGCCGCACTCGTGGCACGCGTGGGCGGGGCGGGGTGGAGATAGATCGGCACCCGCAGCTCGGCGGCCGTGCGCAAAATCGGGTCGAACCTCTCGGCCGACAGGTATTCGTCGTCGGTACGGCCGTGGATGAGAGCACCGACATGCCCCAGTTCCTCCACCGCACGCTTGAGTTCCGCAGGTGCGCGGTCCGGGGCGGACGTGGGCACCGACGCGAAGGCGGCGAACCTGTCGGGGTGGCGCCTGCACGCCGCCGCCAGTCGGTCGTTGACGTCCCGGACGAGTCGGGGCGCCACATCGGCGGGGAGGAACTGCGTCGTCAGGTTGGACAGCACCTGCATGTCGATGCCATGCGCGTCCATGTCCGCGATGCGCCCCTCGTCGAGGTCTTCCAGCACATGGACCGGGGGCGTGTACGGGAATCCGGTCGACGGCGCGTAGCTTGCCGCGAAGTGGGGGCTCACCTCTGCCGAGCGCTCGGCACTGGCCTGGGCCACCGCGATGTCGAGGGTGTGTTCCTCGATGGTGATCAGTCGCATGCTGCTTCCTTCTGTCAATTCTCGAGTGGCGTTTTCGGGCGGGGGACCGGACCGGTCCGGTGCGCGCGGACGCATTCCGTGACGTACGGCGGTCAGCGTCCTGCCAGGCCCCCTTGCCCTACCGCGTCGACGGCCCGGCCCGCCGTCCAGACACCCCCGGACATCGCGGGTCGCGCCGACGGCGGACGCCGGGTCACCGGTGACGAGGAGGAGGTCGGCGCGCAGGCCCGGCCGGATACGGCCGCGGTCCATGAGTCCTAAGGCGTCGGCGGCGCCGCCGGTTGCCGACCGCGGTGCTTCCAGCGCGCTCGGACCGGCTTCGGCGAGGAGGTCCAGCTCGTCGGGCAGACCGCTGCCGTGCGGCACCGCCGCGGGGACCAGGTCACCTCGATCCTCCCGTCCGGATGGAACAGTTCGCGCAGCCGTTCCCATGCACCCGGATCGCGGCGGATCCATCCGGTCATGAGATCAGCGACGTCCCGTCGGTCCTGCGGCGTTGCTTTCACGGCTTCGACTGTGCCTCCTCCAAGGTGATCGATCCAATGGGTTGATGCGATGAATTAATCGTTCTGGACGATGGGGGAGTCCCGTGGAGCTGCGTCGTCTGCGCTCTTTCGCAGCGGTCGCGGAAGAGCGTCACTTCGGGCGCGCGGCAGCCCGGCTCCAAGTGACCCGGTCGGCGCTCAGTGCGCAGGTGCAAGGCGTTGAGCGCGAGGTGGGCGGTCCCGTCTTCGCCCGCACGAGCCGCAGGGTCGAACTCACCTGCGCGGGAGAACTGCTGCTGGTCGAGGCCCGTCGTACGCTGGCGCTGGCCGATCGGGCGCTGAGTGTCGCCCGGCAGTCCGTGAGCGGCGAGGTCGGGGCGGTTCGGACCGGGTTCTTGGGCGTCGCCCTCCTGGAGGACGTCCTGACGGCGGACCTGCGCAGCTTCCATCGGTCGCACCCTCGACACGGGCGGCCCGGTCCTGCCCCGTCGTTCCAGGACGCCCCTGTCGAACGCCATGCGGCACGACCACGAACTCGCCACCGCCGGGTCGGTGGCGGAGACCGACCCGGCGGACCGTGACCTCGTCGTGCTCGCCGCCGACGAGCACGACGAGACGGCCCTCGCCAAGCTCCGGCCCGGGCTCCGGACCGCCCGCAGCGGGCGTCGGACCCGCATCCACCTGGTGCGCCGCACGCTCGGCGTGCCGGCCCCGGCCGCGGCCGCAGTGGGCGTGGCCGTCGTCCCCAAGCCGACGGAACGCATCGCGCTGCCGGAGATCACCCACCGGCCCCTGCGCGGCGCGGCCCCCGGACCGCACGTCGTGACCATCAGCAGGCCCGACGAGCTGTCCGGTCCGGTCCGCACCTTCCTCGGCCGCCTCGCACCGCCCTGAGGCGCGGCCCCGCCTCAGGGTCCGGCGGGCCGGGCCGACGGGCTCTCAGGCGCTCATGAGGGTGGCCATGGGGTCGGGCAGGTTCTGGTTCAAAGACCATGC
>NZ_JBHMCY010000069.1:0-9384 GCF_042430725.1 Streptomyces cinereospinus
CAGCAGGTCGGCTGGACCTGGACCATGGTCCGCGACGACCTGCTGGACCGCCTGCGCGCCCACCCCGCCGTCCGGGCCCTCGCACCGGAGCTGGAACAGCAGGTGCGCGACGGCGCGCTGACGGCGACGCTGGCGGCGGAGCGGATCCTGCGGGCGTTCCAGGAGGACGCGCGGGGCGCGGACGGGCCCGAGGCGTGACGGACCTTAGTGCCGCGGCCCTTCCGGGGCCGCCGGCGGCTCGACGGGCGTCGGCGCGGGCGGACCGAAGAGGACGGCCCGGGCCACGCGCGGGGCGAACAGGGCGCTGACGGGCGCGCCGAGGGTCAGCACGGAGCGGAACGCGCGCCCCACGACCGGGTCGCCGGGAGCCCGCTCCTGGACCCGGCCCAGGTACCAGCCCGCGGCGCGGTCCGCGGGCCCGCCGGCGACCGCGTTGCCGACCGCGCCCGGCATCGCGCGGTCCGCCCCGGCGGAGATGTCCCACGCCTGCCGGGAGGCCGCGAGCAGCGCCCGCAGCACCCGGCGCGTCGTGGGCGTCCGGCGCCGGTCGGCCAGCGCGTCGCGCAACGCCACCGCGCTCAGCGCGGCGACGGCCATGCCCTGCCCGTAGACCGGGTTGACGGTGCACAGGGCGTCGCCGGTGGCGAGGAATCCGGCCGGGTGGCGGCCGGACAGGTCGTAGCGGCGGCGGATGTTCGCGGTCCGCCGGTAGCCGAACGCCGGCGACAGCGGTTCGGCGTCGTCCAGCCACCGGTGCAGCAGCGGGTGCGGCAGCCGCTTGGCGTAGGTGACGAACTCGTCGTCGTCCGTGGGCGGTTCGTCGCCGCGCAGCCCCGAGACGATGACCAGGTGGCTGCCGTCCTCCAGCGGCAGCGCGCCGCCGGCGTGGACCTGGTCGGGGGCGGGGTACACGTAGTAGCTGAGGGTCTCGCCGTCGAGGACGCCGCTCCTGCCGCGGTAGACGCGGGAGGCGTAGGCGAGCCCGGTGTCGATGGTCTCCTCGGGCGGGGCCTCGGCGCCGATCCCAGAGAGCCACCGCGCGGCCTTGGTGCCGGTGCCGGAGGCGTCGACGACCAGGCCGGCCTCCAGGGCCCGTGGTTGCGCACGGGCGTCGCCGGAGCGGTCCCGCAGCAGCACGCCGCGCACGCGCGAGCCGTCGCCGAGCAGCCCGACGGCCTCGGCCCCCTCCACCACGCCGATCACCGGATTGGCGAGAACCCTCCGCCGCACCAGTCCCTCCAGCTGCGCGCGGGACCCGGTGTGGATGTACGTCGTCGCGGGCGTCCGGCGGAACCAGCGGCCCTGCTGCCACAGCACCATGTCGGACGGCATCCCCACCCGCGGCGCCCCCGCGGCCCCCAGTTCCGCCAGGAAGCCCGGCAGCAGCGACTCCAGGGCCGTCTGCCCGCCCTCCAGGAGGACGTGCGGGTGCCGGCCCTGCGGTACGCCGGGCCGCGGCTGCACGCCGTCCGGGAACCGGTCGCGCTCGACGAGGGTCACCCGGTCGGCGTGCCCGGCCAGGACGTGTGCCGCGAGGAGCCCCGCGATGCTCCCGCCCACGACGACCGCGTGCCGCCCGTCCCGGCCGTCGCTTCCGTCCCGTCGTCCCGTCTCTCCGGCAGAGTTCACCGATCCGCTCCCCTGGTCGCCCGTCGTGACACGGCATCAGTATCCCGCCGGGCGGCGCCGACCGGCCGCGTTCCGGCCGGTCCGGTGTCCGTCACCGGTCACCGGGCGGTCCGCTCGCGGCCGTGGCGGCCGGTGACGGGTCCTCAGTCCCCGGACGGCGTCAGGCGCAGCGAGATGCTGTTGATGCAGTACCGCTGGTCGGTCGGCGTCGGATACCCCTCACCCTCGAACACGTGCCCGAGGTGTGAGCCGCAGCGCGCGCACCGCACCTCGGTGCGCACCATGCCGTGCGAACGGTCCTCCACCAGCTCGACTGCGTCGCTGTCCCTGGGGTCGTAGAAGGACGGCCAGCCGCAGTGCGACGCGAACTTGGTGTCGGAGGTGAACAGCTCGGCACCGCAGGCGCGGCACGCGTACACGCCCTCGGTCCTGGTGTCCGTGTACTCACCGGTGAACGCGGGCTCGGTCGCGGCCTGGCGCAGCACGGCGTACTCGGCCGGCGTCAGCTCCGCGCGCCACTGCTCGTCCGGCTTCTCGACGTCGTACGACATGGGTGTCAGCCCCTTACTTCGACAGGCGGTCCAGGATGCGCGGTCCGAGGTCGGTGACGTCGCCCGCGCCCATGGTGAGAACGAGATCACCGGCCTTCGCCATTCCCGCGACCACCCCGGGCACCTGGCCCTTGTCGTGCACCGCCGTCACGTCCGCGCCCGCCGTCCGGGCCGCCTCGACGATCAGTTCGCTGGTCACGCCCGGGATCGGGTCCTCACGGGCCGGGTAGATGTCCAGCACCACCGAGGCGTCCGCGAGGGCGAGGGACTCGCCCATCTCCTTGCCCAGCTCCTGCGTCCGCGAGAACAGGTGCGGCTGGAAGACCACCAGGATCCGCGCGTCGCCGGCCGCCGCCCGCATCGCCTCCAGGTCGGCGGTCATCTCGGTCGGGTGGTGGGCGTAGGAGTCGATCACCTGCACGCCGGCCGCCTCGCCCTTGAGCTGGAGCCGCCGCTTGACGCCGGTGTACGCCGCCAGCGCCGGAGCCAGTTCCCCGGCCGGGACACCGAGGGCCGCGCCGGCGGCGAGGGCGGCGACCGCGTTGTGGGCGTAGTGCCGGCCGGGGACGGAGACCGCGAAGGTGAGCTCCCGGCCCTCCAGCACGACGGTGACCTCGCTCCTCAGCCCCTGCGGCACGACCGACAGCACCCGCACGTCGGCGTCGTCCGCCGCGCCGTACGTCACCACCCGCACGCCGGAGGCGGCCACCCGCCGCGTCAGCTCCCGCGCGCCCTCGTGGTCGGCCGAGATCACCAGGGTGCCGCCGGGCGCGATCCGGCCGACGAAGGTCTCGAAGGACTCGTAGATCTCGTCCATCGACGCGTAGTTGGCGTGGTGGTCGAGCTCCACGTTGAGGACGATGGCGACCTCGGGCGCGTACGTGTGGAAGCTGCGGTCGCTCTCGTCCGCCTCGGCGACGAAGATCTCGCCCTCGCCGTGCAGCGCGTTGGAGCCGGGCGCGTCCAGGTCGCCGCCGATCGCGTACGACGGCCGCAGCCCCAGCTCGGACAGCGACACGGCCAGCATCGAGGTGGTCGTGGTCTTGCCGTGCGTACCGGCGACCGCGATCGGCCGCAGGCCCTCCATCAGCGCGGCCAGCGCGTCGGACCGGTGCACCACCGGGACGCCCAGCTCGGCCGCGCGGACCAGCTCGGGGTTGTCGGCGCGGATCGCGGACGACACCACGACACAGCTGGCGTCGTCCGCGAGGTGCTCCGCGGCATGCCCGATGTGCACGGTGGCGCCGAACGCCCGCAGCGCCTCGACGGTCGCCGACTCCTTGGCGTCACTGCCGGCGACCTTGGCCCCCCGCTGCGCCAGGATCTTCGCGATACCGGACATCCCGGCCCCGCCGATGCCGATGAAGTGCGGTCGGTCCATGGCGGTAGGAAGGCCGGGTGCCATGCGTGTACTCCCCAAGATCCGTGACGACGATCAGCGCGCCACCGGTGAGGGAGCGCGCCCCCAGCCTATTCCGTGGGACGGGCGGCACCTTCCGAGGGACGGGCGACGCCACGCCGCCGGGCGCGCGGGGCGCGGCGCCACCGGCCCTGCGCCTTGCGGTGCGAGAAGGGGCGCGGCGCCTTGCTGCGCGGGTAGAGGCCCTACGCCTTGCTGTGCGGGCAGAGGCCCTACGCCTTGCTGTGCGAGAAGAGCTTGAGCACCGGCACCCCCACCTTGTGCCGGGCGCGGGACGCCCAGTCCCGGTGGAAGAACTCCTCCACGTAGTGCGGATCGGTCAGCACGATCACCTCGTCGGCCCCGACCTCCTCCACCACTGACTTGAGCACGTCGAGCGGATGGTCCTCGATCAGCCGCCCCTCCGCCGTGCCGCCGGAGGCCCGCAGCGCCTGGAGGGACACGTCCAGGGCCCGCTGGCCCTCGCTCTTCGCCGCCTCGCCCTCGGGGGTCTCCCCCTCCCGCGCCGCCTCGTCGATGGCGCCCATGGCGAGGTCGTCGACGGCGCGCAGCAACCGGTCCGCCTGCTCGCCGCGCGGCTGGAGCAGCACGTGGAAGGCGACCGGCTCGTCCCCGTGCAAGGTGGTGACGAACTCCACGTCGGCGGACGTCAGGGCCTTCTCGATCATCAATACGCTGGTGAACACCGGGCGCCCCTTCTCCGAGGGCTCGCCGGCCCTCTGTCCTCCGTGGGCCGTACCCGGCCCTGCGGAAACCATCCTGCCCCGTGATCGCACGGGTAGTGCGGGTCTCGGTGTGCCCGCCGGAAGACAACCGGAACGGCACATTCCGTGGGGCTCAGGACCGACGGTAGCGGGAGAACAGGAAGCCGTCCTCCTCCAGCAGCGACGCGAGTCCGAAGCGCTGCGGGACGGCCACGCCCGGCCCCCCGGCGATGCGCTGCGCGCCCCCCGCGGTGAGCATCGGGGAGACGGTCAGGCACAGCTCATCGAGCACCCCGGCCGCCACCAGCTGGCCCAGCAGCCGCGGCCCGCCCTCGGTGAGCAGACGGGTGTGGCCGAGCGCGGCGAGCTCCCGTACGGTCCGTGCGGGCTCCACGCCGACGCCGTCCCCGGCGACCACCACCCGGGCGCCCGCCTTCTCGGCCGCGGCCACCCGGTCCGGCGCGGCCGACGCGCCCGTGAGGATCAGCGTGGGCACCACCGGCGAGGTGTACAGCGGCAGCGAGAAGTCCAGGTCCAGGCCGGCGCTGACCACGGCGATCGCGGGCACGGGGCCCTGTCCGGCCGCCTCCCGGCGCGCCGCGAACTCCGCCCGCACGCGTGCCGGGCGGTACCCCTCCTGGCGGACCGTTTCCGCCCCGACCACCACCACGTCCGCGAGGGCCCGCAGCGTGCCGAAGATCCGCATGTCGGTGGCGTTGGAGATGGGCTGCGACTTCCCGTCGTGCTGGGCGGCGCCGTCGAGCGTGGAGACCATGTTGGCCCGCAGCCACGCCACCCGCTCCCCGGGGCCGGGCTCGGGATAGGCGTAGGCCTCGGCCAGCTCCGCGAGGTCCCACTCACGGCCGGCCGGATCCGCTGTCGCATCGGTCACAGGAAACAGGCGTCGCATGCCGTGCAGTGTTCCACGGGGAGGAGGATCTATCCGGCACGGTTCCGGGCGGCCGCGGACCGGGACCGTCAGGCCCGGCCCGGCCCGGCCCGGACCGGCCGCGGGTCCGTCACGCACGGCCCCGTCCAGCCGCGGATCCGCACACAGGCCGCACGCGGTCCGGACACCACCCGGCCGCCCCGCGCGGCCCGGAAGGCACGCGCCGGTCCCGCGCGTGCTGCGCACCGCCGGCGCCGCCGGCGCCGGGTCAGGATGCCCTTCGACCGCCCCGCGCCCGGGACCGGCCCCGGCCACCCTTTAGCATGGGTAGGCGTGTCCTCCTCCTCCACCGCCGCCGGCCGAAGCCCCATGGCCGCCGAAGCCGCCCCCCTCTCCCTCTGCGCGCGAGAGCCGCACGTCCCCGCGGACCGCCTGGTGGCCGAGATGGTGCCGCCGCCCCGCTTCGACTCGGTGCGCTTCGGCACGTACGTCCCGGACCCGAACCAGCCCAGCCAGACGGAGGCGGTCCAGGTCCTGGAGGGCTTCGCGGCCGGGCTCGGCGCGGCACCCGGCACCGGCAGGCGGGGACTCTTCGGGTTCGGCAGGCCGAAGGCGCCCAAGGCCCCGGCCGGACCGCGCGGCGTCTACCTCGACGGCGGCTACGGCGTGGGCAAGACCCATCTGCTCGCCTCCCTCTGGCACGCCACCCCCGCCGACCCCTCGCTCAAGGCGTTCGGCACGTTCGTGGAGCTGACCAACCTGGTCGGCGCCCTCGGCTTCCAGCAGACGGTCCAGACGCTCTCCGGGCACCGCCTGCTGTGCATCGACGAGTTCGAACTCGACGACCCGGGCGACACCGTCCTGGTCTCCACCCTGCTCGGCAAGCTGGTCGACGCGGGCGTCGCGCTCGCCGCCACCTCCAACACCCTGCCCGGCAAGCTCGGTGAGGGCCGTTTCGCGGCGGCCGACTTCCTGCGCGAGATCCAGGGCCTGTCGGCCCACTTCCGCGCCCTGCGCATCGACGGTGAGGACTACCGCCACCGCGGCCTGCCCGAGGCGCCGGCGCCGTTCGGCGACGAGCAGGTGACCCGGACGGCGCACGCCACCGAGGGCGCCTCGCTCGACGACTTCCCGCGGCTGCTGGACCACCTCGCCGGGGTTCACCCCAGCCGGTACGGCGCGTTGACGGACGGCGTCAAGGCGGTGTGCCTGACCGGCGTGCGGCCGGTCCCCGACCAGTCGACCGCGCTGCGGCTCGTGGTGCTCGCGGACCGGCTCTACGACCGTGAAGTGCCCGTCCTGGCGTCGGGGTTGCCCTTCGACCGGCTGTTCAGCGAGGAGATGCTCGAGGGCGGCTACCGGAAGAAGTACTTCCGGGCCATCTCCCGGCTGACCGCGCTGGCCCGCGACGCCCAGCGGCTGGTCGACCCCCGATAACAACACGCCGTCTCAAGATCAAGAGACGGATCGCGCCAGCTCACCTCACTTTTGAGGCTCTCTTGGGCTCGAAACGCCGAGTTAACCCTGCAACCGACTTTGCAGGGTTAATGTCTTTCTTGACCAGCCATTGACCAATCGTTGGTACGGGCTAGAGACGCGATCAAGGCGGAGGGAGGCTCATGTTCCGAGGTACGGCACTCCGGCCCCTGTTCACGACCCTCGTCGCCGCCCTGCTCGCCCTCCCGCTCTTCGCATCTCCCGCGCCCTTCGCAGCCGCGCACACGGCTCGCCACATCGAGGCCGAGGCCCATACCGGAACCATTCCCTCCGGTACGGCACCGCACGTCGGGGGCGCCGCGTTCCACGTCTTCGCCCACCCCGGGGACCCGACCGGTCCCCTGCGCATACGCGACCGCCACCACTCGGTCGACTCCGCGCCCTGCGCGCGTCCGTGCGCGCGGCCGGCGCGGGACACGGGGGCCGACATCGACGCGGCCGTGCCCAGCGTCGCGTACGACCGCACGTCGAGACCTTCGACCGCCCACGCTCCGGCCGCACTTCAGGTAGTCCGCAGCTGAGTGCGGGGCGGTCCCCCCACACCTGACCCTCTGTCATGCACGCCCGACGCGTACCCCCCCCCGCGCGCCAGGAGGAATCACGCCATGCAGCCCCTCATCGACCACGCCCGCACGTTCGGACAGCGCCCTGAGGAGTTCGCCCGGCTGGCCCAGGGCCAGTCCCCCGAGGTCCTGTTCATCACCTGCTCCGACTCCCGGGTCGTCCCGGCCCTGATCACCGGTGCCCGCCCCGGCCAGCTCTTCGAGCTGCGCACCGCGGGCAACATCGTTCCGCCGTACGCCTCCGGCCGCCCCACCGGTGAGGCGGCCACCATCGAGTACGCCGTGGAGGTGCTCGGCGTCCAGGACGTCGTGGTCTGCGGCCACTCGCACTGCGGTGCCGTCGGCGCGCTGGTGCGCGGCGACGACCTCGACGCCGTACCGGCGGTGCGCGACTGGCTGGCGCACGCCGCCGACCAGCCCAAGGCCGCCGACCCCGCCGACCCGACGGTCGCCGAGGCGGTGCAGAACCACGTCCTGGCGCAGCTGTCGCGGCTGCGCTCCTACCCGTGCGTCGAGAACCGGCTGGCGGACGGCCGTCTGCGGCTGCGCGGCTGGTACTACGAGGTCCACACCGGCGCCGTACGCGAACACCGCGACGGTACCGGCGCGTTCGAGGCCCTGTGAGTCCCGCCATGCGCGCATACCCTCACCTCAGGCAGGATCTCGCAGCCTCCGCCGTCGTCTTCCTCGTCGCGCTGCCGCTCTGCGTCGGCGTGGCCGTCGCCTCCGGTGTCCCGGCCGAACTCGGCCTGGTCACCGGCATCGTGGGCGGCATCGTCACCGGTCTGCTGCCGGGCAGCAGCCTGCAGGTGTCCGGCCCCGCGGCGGGCCTGACCGTGCTGGTCTTCGAGGCGGTCAGCGAGTTCGGGCTGCCCGCGCTCGGCGTGATCGTGCTCGCGGCCGGTGTGCTCCAGCTACTCATGGGCGCCCTCAAGCTGGGGCGCTACTTCCGGGCCATCTCGGTCTCGGTGGTCGAGGGCATGCTGGCCGGTATCGGTCTGGTCATCATCGCGGGCCAGCTGTACGCGGCGGCCGGCATGGAGGCCCCCGCGTCCAGCATCGGCAAGATCACCGGCCTGCCCGGGGCGGTCGTCGAGGCCGTGGGCAGCACCACGGCACTGGCCTCGATAGCCGTCGGCGCCGGCACGATAGCCGTGATGGTGTCGTGGCGGCGGCTGCCGGCGAAGGCGCGCGCGGTGCCGGGCGCCCTCGCCGCGGTCGCCCTCGCCACGTTCGCCGCCCTCGCCCTCGACCTCCCGGTCGCCACCGTCGAGGTGCAGGGCCTGATCGACTCGGTCCAGCCGCCCGGCGCCGACGCCTTCGGCGAGCTGGCGAACCCGGCCATGCTCGGCACCATCCTGGCCTTCACCCTGATCGCCTCCGCGGAGAGCCTGTTCAGCGCGGCGGCCGTGGACCGGCTGCACGACGGTCCGCGCACCCAGTACGACAAGGAACTGATGGCCCAGGGCGCGGGCAACACGGTGTGCGGCGTGCTCGGCGCCCTGCCGATGACCGCGGTCATCGTGCGCAGCTCGGCCAACGTGGCGGCCGGGGCGAGGACCAAGGCGTCCCGGGTGCTGCACGGCGTCTGGCTGCTGCTGTTCGCGGCCCTGCTGCCGTCCGCGCTGGCGCTGATCCCGCTGCCCGCGCTGGCCGGCATCCTGGTCCACGCGGGCTGGCGGCTGATCCCCTTCCAGCAGATCGCGGCCCTGTGGCGCAGTCACCGCGGCGAGGCCCTGATCCTCGTCGTCACGGCGGTCTCGATCGTCGCCGTGAACATGTTCGAGGGCGTCCTGATCGGCATCGCCCTGTCGGTGGTCAAGACCGCCTGGGAGGCCTCGCACGTCAAGCTGGAGGTCGTCGACAAGGGCGCCGGGCCGATCCAGGCCCATCTGTCGGGCAACGCGACCTTCCTCCGGCTGCCGAAGATCCTCGACAGCCTGGAGGCGCTCCCGCAGGACCGGCCCATAGAGCTGGACCTGTCCGGCCTGCACCACCTGGACCACGCCTGCCGTACGGCGCTGGAGAACTGGGCCGAGCGGCACAGCACGTCCGGCACCGAACCGGTGAAGGTCACCGCCCCCTGACCGGCACGGCCCCCCGGTGTCCGGTCCGGGGCCGCATGGCCCCG
>NZ_JBHMCY010000069.1:9394-42793 GCF_042430725.1 Streptomyces cinereospinus
ACAGAACGACATGGCTACGATCCGACTTCCGCATGGCCCCGGACCGGACACCGGGCATATCGTGACAGGAGCAGGCATACGGACCTCTGGCGAGGGGGTCGTGATGTTCGACGAACTCCTGGTGGCGGCCGCCACGGCCGGTTCCGTGGGCGCGGTGTACCTCGCCGCGGCGGCCCGGGTCGTCAAGCAGTACGAACGCGGTGTGGTGCTGCGTCTCGGCCGGCTCCGGGGCGCGGTGCGGCCGCCCGGGTTCACGCTGATCGTTCCGATCGTGGACCGGCTGCACAAGGTCAACATGCAGATCGTCACCATGCCGGTGCCGGCCCAGGAGGGCATCACCCGGGACAACGTCACCGTGCGCGTGGACGCCGTCGTGTACTTCAAGGTGGTCGACGCGTCGAGCGCGCTGATCAAGGTCGAGGACTACAAGTTCGCGGTCTCCCAGATGGCCCAGACCTCGCTGCGCTCGATCATCGGCAAAAGCGAGCTGGACGATCTGCTGTCCAACCGCGAGAAGCTCAACCAGGGCCTGGAGCTGATGATCGACAGCCCGGCCGTCGGCTGGGGCGTGCAGGTCGACCGGGTCGAGATCAAGGACGTGTCGCTGCCGGAGACGATGAAGCGCTCGATGGCCCGCCAGGCCGAGGCCGACCGCGAGCGCCGGGCCCGCGTGATCAACGCCGACGCCGAGCTCCAGGCGTCGCGGAAGCTCGCCGAGGCGGCCCAGCAGATGGCGGACACCCCCGCCGCGTTGCAGTTGCGGCTGCTCCAGACGGTGGTGGCGGTCGCCGCCGAGAAGAACTCGACGCTGGTGCTCCCCTTCCCGGTGGAGCTGCTGCGCTTCCTGGAGCGGGCGCCCCTGCCGACGGACCACCCGCAGGGCCAACCGCGGAGCCACCCGCAGGGCCACCCCCAGGACCACCACCCCCAGGCCCCTCCCGAGGGTCCGGACCACCCCCCGGCCCACGCCTCCGACCGCGCGGGGGCCCACACCCCGGGTCACGCAGCGGACCACCCGGCAGGTCACCCGCGCGAGCCGGGTCCGGCCCCGGAGGTGGCCCGGCGGCCCGACGAGACCGCGAGCCCCACCCGACGGGCGGACGGCGCTCCGGGCCACGCCCAGGAGCCGCACGCGGGCCGCACGCAGGCCGCCCGAGGCGGTTCCGGCACTCCGTGACGGGTGCTGCGCGCGTGGTCGGGGTGACCGCCTGCGGCTGACGGGCACGGCGGGGTCACTGTCCTGTCTCGCCGGCGGGGAGGTCTCCCCGCGTCCGTGACGTGTCGTCATTCCCGCGTCCGGGGCGGCTCCCCGGGTGAGGGCATCGCGTCCTCCGGCGCCCTGTCCGAGCTCTTCGCCGGCACCGTCACCCCCAGCACCTCGGCCACACCGGCTACGGCCCCTGGTCCCCGGCGAGAAGGGCCTGCCGGGCCCGCCGGAGTGGCGGAGGCCGCCGGCCGGGTGACCCGGCCGTGGTGTCGAGCCCGACGCCAGGCTGAACGTCATATTTTCATACGGTGATCGCTTATGCGCGAAGAGTCATCACCGTCTGCGTCCTGAGCGCCGCCCTCGCCGCCTGCGGCATCGAGCAGGCGTCCCGGGGCGGCCGTACGGCGGTCCCGTCGACGCCCGCCCCCTCGCCCTCGGCGCCCCCCACCCTCGCCCCCGGGCCCGCGGGCCTCACCCCGGTGTTCACCAGCGGCCCGCGGACCGGGGGCAGGACCGTCGCGCTGACCTTCGACGCCGACATGACCGCCGACCAGGGGCCGCGGGCCGCCGAGGGCGAGCGCTTCGACAACCCGCGGCTGATCGCCACGCTGCGGGCGCTGAAGGTGCCGGCGACCGTGTTCATGACCGGCCGCTGGGCGGAGGAGTACCCGATCCAGGCCCGCGGCATCGGCCGGGACCCGCTCTTCGAGGTCGCCAACCACTCCTACAGCCACTACGGCTTCACCGCCGACTGCTACGGCCTGCCGACACTCGGCGAGGACCGGATGCGGGCGGAGGTGGAGCGGGCGTACACGGCCTTCCGCCGGGCGGGCGTGCCGGACGCGAAGCCGTACTTCCGCTTCCCCGGCGGCTGCTACGACCGGCGTGCCCTGCGCGCGCTGAGCGCCACCGGCGTGACGGCGGTGCAGTGGGACGTGGTGGGCGGCGACGCGTTCGCGACGGACGCGGACGCGGTGGCCCGGCAGGTGCTGGAGGGGGTGCGGCCGGGGTCGGTCGTCGTGCTGCACTGCACGCGCAGCGCGGCGCCGGCCACCGAGCGGGCGGTCCGCACGATCGTGCCGGAGCTGCGGCGGCAGGGGTACCGGTTCGTCAAGGTGTCCGAGCTGATCGGGGCCTCCTCCGCCGGCGGGCCGTCCTGACCGGCCTACGCTGGAGGCATGAGCGACGGTGACGACTACTGCCTGATCGACGCGAGCAGGCCGCCCCGGGCGGACGGGCCGCCGTACGCGGAGTGCGTGCTGTGCCGCAGGCCGACGGAGTACCCGGAGTCGTACAAGGGGATCACGATGTGCCCCGAGTGCGAGTGGCTGGAGGCGCAGCGGACGGCCTGTTCGGGGTAGCGCGAGCCGGAGGCGCCGGTCGGGCGGTCTCCCGGGGTCGGCAGACTGGGTGGCGTGAACGACGAGACGCCCGCGCACCAGGAGTCCGGCCCCGGCGCCCGTGCTGCCGCCCCGCAGTTCGTGCTGCCGCTGGTGGTACGCATCGAGCGGGGGGACCCGCCCGCCCGCACCGACGCCCTGGAGACCGCCGCCCGCGCCGTGCTGGTCCTGCTCAGCGACGAGCGGTCGCTGGACGACGGCCCGTGGGCCCGGGCCGTGCGGGACTGGCAGGACGCGCGGATCCGGAAGGTGGTGCGGCGGGCCCGCGGGGCCGAGTGGCGGCGGGCCGAGGCCCTGCCCGGCATCGCGGTGACCGGGAAGTCGGCGCAGGTGCGGGTGTTCCCGCCCGTGCCGCTGGACGGGTGGCCCAAGGAGCTGGCGCGGTTGCAGGTCTCCGGCACCGACCTCGACGACCCGCGGGAGCCGGCCGGGGCCGACCCGGGCGCGCCGGTGCTCTGGCTGAACCCGGGGGTCGCGATGTCGGCCGGCAAGGCGATGGCCCAGGCCGGGCACGGCGCCCACCTCGCCTGGTGGGCGCTGCCGGACGCGGAGCGCGCCGCCTGGCGCGACGCCGGGTTCCCGCTCGCCGTCCGCGCCGCCGACCCGGCGGGCTGGCGGCGGCTCACCGCGTCCGGCCTGCCGCTGGTGCGCGACGCCGGGTTCACCGAGATCCCCGCCGGCAGCTGCACCGTCGTCGCCGACCATCCGGCGCTGCGCTGAGCCGCCGCACGGTCCCGGCCGCCCGGGGCGATTGAACATCCCGGGCCCGGTTCGCGTATCTCCTGGCGCTGGCCAAGCGACACCTGCACCAACGACCAGTTGGTCTCTCCCAGGAGGCATCTTTGCGGCGTATCAACGGTACGGCTCTCATCATCGCGGCGCTCGCCGCCACCGTCGGCGCGCTGGCCTTCCCCGTGTGGTCCTACGCCGACCGCTCGGGTACCGGCCAGGCGAACCTGGCCGCCGGCGCCGTCAGCACCCGGTGGGGCCCGCTGACGGCGCAGGACCGCGACCTGATCGTGCGGGTCCGGCTGGCCGGCCTGTGGGAACTCCCGGCGGGCCAGCAGGCGATGGAGCGCCCCACCAGCGCGGCGGTCAAGGAGGCCGCCGACCATCTGATCGTCGGCCACACCGACCTGGACAAGCGGGTCCGGATCGTGGCCGCCCAGCTCGGCGTCGAGCTGCCCAACCAGCCGACCGAGGAGCAGCAGGGCTGGCTGAACGAGATGACCGCGGCGAGCGGCGAGGAGTACGAGTACAAGTTCGCCAACCTGCTGCGCTCCGCGCACGGCAAGATCTTCCCCGCCATCGGCACGGTCCGGAACAGCACCCGCAACACGCTCGTGCGCCAGCTCGCCTCGGACGCCAACCAGACCGTGCTCGACCACATCACCGTGCTGGAGAAGACCGGCAAGGTCGACTTCGACGCCATCGCGAACGCGGCCGCCAACGCCGCCACCGCCAGCCCGACCGGTCCGCCCGCGCCGGTGCCCGGCCAGCTCGTGCCGCAGGCGCCGCCCGCCGAGGCGACCGGGGACGTCCAGACCACCTCCGAGCCCTCGCCGGGCGCGCCGGGCACGGTCAACACCAAGCGGCCGGACCCGGTCGACTCGGAGGGCTTCCTCGGGTGACGCAACCTCAAATGTTGCTCTGAAGGCGCACGCGGCACGGTTCGGGCCCCGGGAGCGGGGCCATACCCCCCTCACGCCGGAACAGCGGTCCGTCGAAGGAGACGACACAGCGGATCCAGCTGCGGGACGGACGAGACGGAGGGGGGCCGAGGGGGCCATGGAGCGACTGGGAACCGGAATCGGATGGCGGCCGGAGATCGCGGACGCCGTGGAGCGCATGCCGGGCGTCGACTGGGTCGAGGCCGTCGCCGAGAACGTCTGCCCCGGTCACCTCCCCGACGCGCTGCTGCGGCTGCGCGAGCGCGGCGTGACCGTCGTCCCGCACGGTGTCTCCCTCGGCCTCGGCGGCGCCGACCGGCCCGGCCCGGCCCGCCTGGCGGCGCTCGCCGGGCGGGCGGAGGCGCTCGGCTCGCCGCTGGTCACCGAGCACATCGCGTTCGTCCGGGCGGGCGGGCCGCGCACGGCGTCCCCCCGCCTGGAGGCCGGGCACCTGCTGCCCGTGCCGCGCACCCGGGACGCGCTCGACGTGCTGTGCGAGAACGTCCGCATCGCGCAGGACGCGCTGCCGGTGCCGCTGGCCGTGGAGAACATCGCCGCGCTCATCTCCTGGCCGGGCGAGGAGATGACCGAGGGGCAGTTCCTGTACGAACTGGCCGACCGGACCGGCGTACGGCTCCTGATCGACGTGGCGAACCTGCACACCAACCACGTCAACCAGGGCGAGGACCCGGCCAAGGCGCTCGCCGGACTCCCCCTGGAGGCCATCGCCTACGTCCATGTCGCGGGCGGCTTCGCACGTGACGGCGTCTGGCACGACAGCCACGCCCACCCGGTCCCCCGGCAGGTCCTCGACCTCCTGACCGACCTCGCCTCCCGCGTCGCCCCGCCCGGCGTGCTGCTGGAACGGGACGAGAACTTCCCGGAACCTGCGGAGCTGGAGCGGGAGCTGGCGGGCATCCGGGAGGCGGTGGAGGAGGGGCGGCGAATCCGGGAGGCGGCCAGGCCCGCGTCCGGGGCCTCTTCCGCGCCCGCCTCCCCCGCGTCCGCCGTCCCCCGCCCTGCCGTCCCCTCCCCTGCCGACGCGCCGGCCGCGGACGGCTGCGCGGCGCCCGACCGGGAGCCCGCGCGGCAGCGCCTGGCCCTGGCACAGGTGGCACTGCTGTCCGCCCTGGTCGCCGGGACGCCCGTCCCCGAGGGGTTCGACCGGGTACGGCTCGGCGTGCAGGCGCGGGCGCTGGCCGGGAAGCGGGCGGACGTGGTGGCGAAGGTGGCACCGGAGCTGCCGCGGATCCTGGGCGCCGCCTACCGGCCCGCCTTCCTGGCGTACGCGCAGCGGCACCCGATGACCGGGGGCCACCGGCGGGACGCGCTGGACTTCGCCGAACGGCTGCTGCACGACGGCCGGCCGCACCACGGGCGTGCGCGGCGGGAGTTGCGTCGATGGTGGCTGGATCGTTCCGGCCCGGCGCCGCGCCCGGCCTCGCGGACGGCGCGGGCCCGCCGGGCACTGCTGCGCCGCTGACCGGCGCGCCTGCCCTACGGACGCGACCGGCCCAAGGGCCGGGGCTCGGAGGATCGAGGGCTCCGGGACGCAACGGGCGGGGTGCTCAACGGGCTCGGCGAACTGGGCGGGCTGGACGGGCTGGACGGGCTCCCCGGGGGCGTACGGGCGCATCGGGGCCGGCACCGGCCGCACGTGCCCGCCTTCCACCGGGCGTCGTCCGGCACATCCCTTCTGTCGCCGCCGCGCACCGAAGGGACACCCGATGAGAGCTGCCGCCCGGTGCACGGCCGCCGGTTCCCTGCGCGCGGCCGCCGTCGCCGCCGCGCCGGCCGGCGACGCACCCGCCGGTGCGGAGGCGGCCGAGCCGCGCGGCACCACCGTGGCCGCCGCACGCGCCGCGGCGGCCGGTGCCGGCTTCGGCGCGTGCGCCGAGGCGCTGGGCCTGCCGGACGGGGTGGAGTGCGGCACGGTCACCGTCCCGCCGGACCCGGCTCTCCGGCTCGGTCCTGGTGACCGGACGGGACGCCGGCACGCACGGCGTCGCGGGCGGCGCCAACCGGTGCGTCGGCGCCCACGGGGACGCGTACCCGCTCCAGGGCCGCCCGCCGGCCCGCGGCGCCGCGTGCGCGCCGCGTCCGGCGCCGGGAGGCGCGTCACGCCCCCGCGGGGTCGCCGTGACCGGCCGTCCCCGCCGGCTCGGGCGCACCGCCCCGGCACCGTCTCCCGCGAGGAGCGTCAGGCGAGCCCGGCGACCAGGTCGGCGACGGACTTGCGGCGGCCGGTGAAGAACGGCACCTCCTCGCGGACGTGCAGCCGGGCCTCCGAGCCGCGCAGGTGACGCATGAGGTCGACGATGCGGTACAGCTCGTCGGCCTCGAAGGCGAGCAGCCACTCGTAGTCGCCGAGGGAGAAGGAGGCGACCGTGTTGGCGCGCACGTCCGGGTAGCCGCGGGCCATCTTGCCGTGGTCGGCCAGCATCCGGCGGCGGTCCTCCTCCGGCAGCAGGTACCAGTCGTAGGAGCGCACGAAGGGGTAGACGCTGACGTACGCGCGGGGCGTCTCGTCGGCGAGGAACGCCGGGATGTGGCTGCGGTTGAACTCGGCCGGGCGGTGCAGCGCCATGTTCGACCACACCGGCTCCAGGGCGCGGCCCAGCCGGGTGCGGCGGAAGAGGTTGTACGCCTCCTGCAACTGGTCGCTGGTCTCGGCGTGCCACCAGATCATCAGGTCGGCGTCGGCCCGCAGCCCGGACAGGTCGTAGGTGCCGCGGACGGTGACGTCCTTCGCGGCGAGCTGGTCGAACAGCTCCTGGACCTCTTCGGCGTAGCCCGCGCGGTCCTCGGGCAGCACGTCCTTCAGCTGGAACACGGACCACAGGGTGTAGCGGATGACCTCGTTGAGGTCCTTGGCCAGCTTGCCCTTGTTCGGGATCCGGTCGGGGGCGGGGGTGGTGGCGTCGTCACTCATGTCCCTCATTCTCCCGCTCCGCCGTGCAGACTCTGCACCGGGTGGGCCGTGAGCTGCTGCACGGCCCGGAGGTCGCCGTGGATCTGGTCCACCGCCGCGTACGCGCTCGCCACGCACGCCGGGATGCCCACCCCGTCGTACACCGCGCCGCACACGGCGAGGCCGGGGAGCCCGCCGACGTGCGCGCGGACGCGGGCCACGCGCGCGTGGTGGCCGACGGGGTACTGCGGCAGGCCGGCGTCCCAGCGGGTGACGCGGGTGGCGACGGGCGCGGCGTCCAGGCCCGTGGCCGCCGCGAGGTCGCGCCGGGAGGCGGCCACCAGGTCGGCATCGTCGCGGCGGAGGATCTCCGTCTCGCCGTACCGCCCGACGGAGGTGCGCAGCACGACCAGGTCCGGGTCGTCGGCGGCGATCCAGCCCCACTTGCGGGAGGCGAAGGTGGCCGCCTTGATGGTCCGTCCGTCGACCGGCGGCACCAGGAAGCCGCTGCCCTCGGGCAGCCGCGCCTCGGACCTGCGGCAGGCGACGGTGACCAGGGCCATCGACGCGTACTCGACGGCGGCCAGCTCGGCCGCGGCGGCCGGCACCTCGGCGCGCAGCAGCTCGGCCGCGGCGGGCGCGGGCACGGCGACGATCACCGCGTCGGCGTGCAGCACCCGGTCGCCGGCCACCACCCGCCAGCCCGCAGGGCCCGTGCGGCGCAGCTCCGTCACGCGTGCGCCGGTGACGATCTCGGCGCCGCGCGCCGTCACCGACTCGGCGACCGCGCGCGGCAGGCTGCCGACGCCGCCCTCGATGCCCATGAACACCGGGCCGGTCTGCGCGGCGGCGGGCGTCCTGGCCTGGATGTCCCGGACCGCCTCGGTGAGCGAGGCGTGGCTGCGGGCGGCCCGGAACAACTGGGGGACGGCCGAACGCATCGAGATGCGGTAGGCGTCGCCCGCGTACACCCCGCCCAGCAGCGGCTCCACGAGCCGGTCGACGACCTCCCGGCCGAGCCGCGCCGCCACGTACTCACCCACCGCCACGTCGTCACCGACCTCGGTGCGGGGCAGGTCGGCGTCGCGTTCGACGCGTGCCAGGCCCTCCTCGGACAGCACTCCGGAGAGCGCCTCCGCGGTGCCGGGCACGCCCATGACGTGGCCCCTGGGCATCGGGCGCAGGGCGCCGCGGGTCCACAGGGCGGCGGTCGCGGTGGCCGGCGGCTGGAGCCGGCCGTCGAGGCCCACCTCACGCGCGAGGGCGACCGCCTCGGGCCGGCGGGCCAGCATCGACTCGGCGCCCAGGTCCACGCGCACGCCCGCGATCTCGCCGGGCAGCAGCTTGCCGCCGACCCGGCCGGACGCCTCCAGGACGGTCACCCGGGCGCCGCGCGCCAGCAGCCGGTGGGCGGCGGCGAGGCCGGCGATCCCGGCCCCGATGACGACGACCTGCCCGGCGTCCGTACGTGCTGCGTTCATGGCTCCACCCTCTCAGACGCCACTGACGGTCACCGCGCGGCCCCGTGGCCCCGCCGAGTCCCGACCGTGACCGCATCGGAACCGGACGGGGCCAACGTGCCGGGCCGCCCCGGCGTCGTAGAAGCGTCCGTCGTCACCACTCGGGGGGTTCACCCGCATGCGCGCACCACGTTCCGCACCACGCCCGGTACCGGCCCTGGCCGGGATCCTCCTCGCCGCGGCCCTCGCCCTGTCGGGGTGCAGCGGCGCGGCCGAGACCGGATCGGCCGCCGGGGGCGACGCGGCCGCCGCCCAGGACGAGGGCGCCGCGGGGTCCCGCGCCCAGGAGGGCGCCGACGGCGGCGGCGGCCGGTCCGGCGGCGACGGCAGGGACACGGGCGCCACCCGCCTCCCCACGAGCCGCGTCATCCGCACCGCCTCCCTGTCCGTGCAGGTCACGGACGTGCCCAAGGCCCTGGACGAGGCCCGCACGAGCGCCGAGACGGCGGGCGGCTTCGTGGGCGGCGAGACCACCACCCGGGACGAGCACGGCAACGAGTACACCCGGGTCGTGCTGCGGGTGCCCGTCGACACGTACGACGATGTCCTGGCCGACCTGGAGGGCGCGGGCCGGCTGCTCGACCGCACCGCGAAGGCGACGGACGTCACCGACCAGGTGGTCGACGTGGAGAGCCGGATCGCGACGCAGCGCGCCAGCGTCGTCCGGATCCGCGAGCTGATGGACCGGGCGACCCGGCTCAGCGACGTGGTGGAGCTGGAGGGCGAGCTGAGCAGCCGTCAGGCCGACCTGGAGGCGCTGCTCGCCCGGCAGGCGTCCCTGGAGGACCGCACGAGCCTGGCCACCATCACACTCGCCCTGTCCGAGAGGCCGGTGCAGGAGTCCGCCGAGAAGGACGAGGACCCCGGGTTCACGGACGCGCTGGCGGGCGGCTGGCACGCCTTCGTGACGATGCTGCGCTGGATCGCCGTCGCCCTGGCGGCGGTGCTGCCGTTCGCCGCGCTGGCGGCGCTGCTCGTCCTGGTCCGGCTGGTCCGGCCGCGTCTCGTACCGCTCCGCGGGGCGCGCCGCCCGGCCGCGGCGTCCGCGGCGAGCGGGCCGGGACCGCTGCCGACGGCCCGGTGGGCACCGGAGCCGGCGCCCGGTCCCGCACCGGAGGAACAGCGGGGCGGGCCGGGGCAGGGCGAGCGGGGCTGACCCGGCCCGCCGCCGTAGCGTGTACGCATGAGCATGAGCGATGCGAGCGGCACGAGCGGCGGGAGAGAGCGTCTGGTCGTGGTCGGCGGCGACGCCGCGGGCATGTCCGCGGCGTCCCAGGCCCGCCGGCTGAAGGGCCCGGACGAGCTGGAGATCGTGGCCTTCGAGCGCGGTCACTTCACCTCGTACTCCGCGTGCGGTATCCCGTACTGGGTGGGCGGCCAGGTCGACGACCGCGACGAGCTGATCGCCCGCACCCCCGAGGAGCACCGTTCGCGCGGCATCGACCTGCGGCTGCGCACGGAGGTCGTGGAGATCGACGTCGACCGGGGGCGGGTCCGCGCGCGGGACGTCGACACGGGGGCCGAGGCCTGGACGTCGTACGACAAACTGGTGATCGCCACCGGTGCCCGGCCGATCCGCCCGGACATGCCCGGCGCCGGCGCCCCCGGCGTGCACGGGGTGCAGACCCTGGACGACGGACAGGAACTCCTCGACACCCTCACCCGCGCGCGGGGGCGGCGTGCGGTGGTCGTCGGGGCGGGCTACATCGGGGTCGAGATGGCCGAGGCGCTGATCAACCGCGGCTACGGGGTGACGGTCGTCAACCGGGGCGCCGAGCCGATGGCCACGCTCGACCCGGACATGGGCCGGCTGGTGCGCGAGGCCATGGAGGGCATGGGCATCACCATGGTCAACGACGCCGAGGTCACCAAGATCCTCACCGGGGACGACGGGCGGGTGCGGGCGGTGGCCACGGAGGCCGCCGAGTACCCCGCGGACGTGGTCGTGCTCGGCATCGGCGTGCGCCCCCAGACGGCGCTCGCCCGGGCGGCGGGGCTGCCGCTCGGCGAGCGCGGCGGACTCCTCACCGACCTGGCGATGCGGGTCCGCGGTCACGAGGACATCTGGGCCGGCGGTGACTGCGTGGAGGTCCTCGACCTGGTCGCCGGGCGGGAACGGCATGTCGCGCTCGGCACGCACGCCAACAAGCACGGGCAGGTCATCGGCACCAACGTCGGCGGCGGGTACGCGACCTTCCCCGGTGTGGTCGGCACGGCGGTGAGCAAGGTGTGCGATCTGGAGATCGCCCGCACCGGGCTGCGGGAGAAGGACGCGCGGCGGGCGGGGCTGCGGTTCGAGACGGTGACCATCGAGTCCACCAGCCGGGCCGGGTACTACCCGGGCGCCTCGCCGATGACGGTGAAGATGCTCGCCGAGCAGCGCACGGGGCGGCTGCTCGGCGTGCAGATCGTCGGCCGGGAGGGCGCGGGCAAGCGCGTGGACATCGCGGCGGTGGCGCTGACCGCCGGCCTGACGGTGGAGCAGATGACCGCGCTGGATCTGGGGTACGCCCCGCCGTTCTCACCGGTCTGGGACCCCGTGCTGGTCGCCGCGCGGAAGGCGGCGGGGAAGGTGCGCGGAGCGTCGCAGGGGGCGCCTGTGTGACGGCGGGCGCGGGCGGGCCGCTCACGCGGTTCCCCGCGCCCCTGAGGCGCGTCCGCCGCAGCGGCCTCGAAGGGCCCGCGGCCCGCGTCACCAGCCTGCCCGGACAGCACAGTCTAGGCCGTCCCGTTGACCCTCGGCAGTGACGCCACCGACGCCCCGGACGCCACCGACGCCGCGGCACCCGCCTCCGTCCCCGGCCTCGCGTGCGCGGCGACCCGCGCCGAGCGCAACCGGTGGCTCACCGCCTCGTCCAGCGTCACCGGCCGCTGCAACTGCGCCGCCAGCCGGCCGGCCTCCTGGCCGAGCCGGGCCAGGTCCTCCCAGGGCAGGTGGACCACCAGCGCCAGCCGTGCCTCGCCGTCGGGGGTGGCCTGCACCACGGGAGTCACTGCGTCGTTCATCGCCCACTCCTCACGTCGTCCGCGCCGCGTCTCGCCGTGCCGCGGCCGCTCGCCGGGACATACGGACGCGGCGGTGCGCGCGTTCACCGATTCGGCGGGCCCGTCGAGGGCACTACTTCCTTGTGGTGATCCCCGTCCATGACGTGAACCCGGCGCGCCGCACGCCCTGGGTGACGTACACGCTGATCGCGGTGAACGTCGCCGTGTTCCTGTTCATGCCCGGTCTGGCCGGGTCGGCGGCGGGGGACGGCAGCCTGGCGCAGCTGTGCCATCTGCAGGCGTTCCTGGACCGCTACGCGGTGGTGCCGCAGGAACTGATCCACCATCAGATGCCCCGTGTGGTGCCCACCGGCGACATCGCGGTCGGCCCGCAGGGCCCGGGCTGCGTGGTGGGCCCGCCGGCCTATGACAAGTCGCCCGAACTGAGCGTGCTGACGGCGATGTTCCTGCACGGGGGCTGGCTGCACCTGCTGGGCAACATGCTCTTCCTGCTGATCTTCGGCAACAACATCGAGGACCGCATGGGGCACGTCCGCTTCGCGCTGTTCTACGGCGCCTGCGGCTACGCGGCGTCGTACGGCTTCGCGTTCCTCAACGCCGGGTCCGCCGAGCCGCTGATCGGCGCCTCGGGGGCGATCGCGGGGGTGCTGGGCGCCTATCTGGTGCTGTATCCGAAGGCCAGGGTGTGGGTGCTGGTGCCGTTCCTGGTCTTCCTGCCGCTGAGGCTGCCGGCCTGGCTGGTGCTGGGCGTGTGGTTCGTGCTCCAGGCGGTGTACTCCTCCGGCGAGGGCGTCTCCGACGCGGGCACCGTGGCGTACGCCGCGCACATCGTCGGCTTCCTGGCCGGCATGCTGCTCGCCTGGCCGCTGAAACCGGGCACCCCGCCCCCGCCGGAACCGCGCGGCCTGCTGTTCGGCAGGCGGGCGCGGCCCCGGCAGAGCTGGTGAACCGTCAGCGGGCGGTACGCGTGTGGACGTACTCCACGAGGCGGGTGAGGGCGTCCGGGTCGGTGGACGGCATCACGCCGTGGCCCAGGTTGAAGACATGGCCCTCCAGGCCCGCCGCAGCGTCCAGTACCTCGCGGGTCTTGGCCTCCACGGCCTCCTGGGTGGCGAACAGGACGGTCGGGTCGAGGTTGCCCTGGAGCGCCTTGCCGGGACCGACACGGCGGGCGGCCTCGTCGAGCGGGACGCGCCAGTCGACGCCGACCACGTCCGCGCCGGCCTCGCCCATCAGGCCCAGCAGCTCACCGGTGCCGACGCCGAAGTGGATGCGCGGGACGCCGTAGGACTCGACCGCGCGGAACACCTTCGCGGAGGCGGGCAGGACGGAGCGCCGGTAGTCGGCGGGGGCCAGGGCGCCGGCCCAGGAGTCGAACAGCTGCACCGCGCTCGCGCCCGCCTCGATCTGCACCTTGAGGAAGGCGGCGGTGATGTCCGCGAGGCGGTCGAGCAGGTCGGCCCAGAGCTGCGGGTCGCCGTACATCATCGCCTTGGCGTTCTCGTACGTGCGCGACGGGCCGCCCTCGACGAGGTAGCTCGCCAGGGTGAACGGGGCGCCCGCGAAACCGATCAGCGGCGTCTCGCCGAGTTCGGCGGTCAGCAGGCCGATCGCCTCCGTGACGTACGCGACGTCCTCGGGGGTCAGGTCGCGCAGCCGGTCGAGGTCGGCCCTGGTGCGCATGGGGTTCTCGACGACCGGGCCGACGCCGGGCTTGATGTCGAGGTCGACGCCGATGGCCTTGAGCGGGACGACGATGTCGCTGAAGTAGATGGCCGCGTCCACGTTGTGCCGGCGCACCGGTTGCAGGGTGATCTCGGTGACCAGCTCGGGCCGCATGCACGACTCCAGCATCGGGACGCCCTCGCGTACCTTCCGGTACTCCGGCAGGGAGCGCCCGGCCTGCCGCATGAACCACACCGGCGTGTGCGGCACGGGCTCGCGCCTGCACGCCTTGAGGAAGGCGGAGTCGTACGTCGCGGTCGGCTGCTGGCCCGTGGGGCTTCCGTTGGCACTCACGGGGAAAGTCTCGCACGGCGGCGGCGGGGGCACGGCGGGGCGTCCGGGGTACGGCCGGTCCGGGCGGATCAGGACGGATCCGGGCGGCTCCGGGGGGCGGCCCCGGCGGTCCGGTACCGCCGGACGGGGTGTCTAGCCTGCGCCCGGCGCCCATTCCGCTTAATCTGCACCGCATGGCTGCGGCTCAGGGACGACTGTCGGACGGCGCTGGCGGAATGGACGACCCGAAGGAGGGGGACCTGCATACGGGCGAGACTGCTCCGCCGCCGTTCCGGGCCGCCGTCGAGGCGCTGCGCTCCGCACGGCTGCGGCCGCAGATCGAGGCCGAGCCCACCCGCGCGCCCCGGCGGCTGGCGCCGCACGCGTACGCGCTGGAGGCCACCGTCGTCGACGGCGACCAGGACCTCGCCGACGGCCGGCTGGTGCTGCTGCACGACCCGGCGGGACACGACGCCTGGCGCGGCACCTTCCGGCTGGTGACGCTGGTGCGGGCGGAACTGGAGCCGGAGATGGCCGCCGACCCGCTGCTGCCCGAGGTGTGCTGGAGCTGGCTGACCGGTGCGCTCCAGGCGCGCGGTCTGGCGTACGGCGAACCGAGCGGCACCGTCACGCGGGCGAGTTCGCACTACTTCGGCGGGCTGGCCACCCGCCCCGCCGCCTCGCAGATCGAGATCCGGGCCTCCTGGACGCCCCGTGAGGGCCTCGGCGGCGTCCCGGACACCGCCGCCCACCTCGCCTCCTGGTGCGACCTGCTCGCCCAGGTCGCGGGTCTGCCGCCGGCGGGCCCGGGGGACGCGTCGGTGGTGACGCTCCCTCAGCGGCGCGACCCCCAGGCCCGCTGACCCGCCCTCGCCCGCTGCCCCGCCTCCCCGCCGACCCACCCTCACCCGCGGCCCCGCCTCCCCGCCGACCCGCGATCCCGCTGTCCCCGCGGCCTCGCCGACCCGCGATCCCGCAGCATCGCCGACCCGCGACGGCCCGGTCAGCCGCGGCGTCCGGTCCCCCTTCCCGCCGATCCGCGGTCCCGCAGCCCCACCGACCCCGCACTCCACTGCCCCGCAGCCGCGCCGACCTGCGTCGCCCGGTCTTCTGCGGCGTCCGGGCTCCCTCTCCCCGGCCCCCGCCGCGGCGGCTGTCCGGGGCCTGTCGCGGCACGAAATCAAGTGATCACACACCCATGCACCCGTTCGGCCTGATCTCTTTGTCGATACGGCCACTTTCGACCGGTAGGCGAATCGAACCGAAGCCGTTCGATCTTCGGATGATCGCTCGCGTGTCCGAATTGCTCGGATTGTTACTCACCAGATCGTGATCATTCTCTAAAGGCGGACCGGTTCGATGCCGAAGACGACTGTGACCTTGAAAGCACGGTTCGTCCCGGCTTCACCCCCCACGAGCCGACCCCGTCCCGCACCCAGGAGGCCTGGTGTCCGTTCTTCTTGAGCAGCCCGCAAGCCTGGTCGCCTACCGCCCGAACAAGCCGACCGCGATGGTGGTCGTGGCCGATCCCCGCGTCCGTTCCACCGTCACCCGCCATCTGTGGGCGCTCGGTGTGCGCGATGTGATCGAGGCCTCGTCCATCGCCGAGGCTCGTCCCCGCATCGGCAACCCCCGCGACATCTGCGTCGCCGACGTCCACCTGCCGGACGGTTCCGGTCTGACGCTCCTGTCGGAGACCCGCGCGGCGGGCTGGCCCAACGGGCTCGCCCTGTCCGCCGCCGACGACATCGGCGCCGTGCGCAACGCCCTCGCGGGCGGCGTGAAGGGCTACGTCGTCACCGGCACCCGTACCAACGTCGGGCTCCCCACCCGGCCGGGTGCCGCTCCCATCGGCGCGGCCGCCGCCCGCCTGCACCGCCGCCCCCCGGGTGCCCCGAGTCACCCGGGTGGCTATCGCGAACTGTCCGGCCGCGAGGTCGAGGTGCTGCGCCTGGTCGCCGAGGGCCAGTCCAACAAGGCGATCGGCGTCTCGATGGGCCTGTCCGCGCTGACCGTCAAGAGCCACCTCGCCCGCATCGCCCGCAAGCTCGGCACCGGCGACCGCGCCGGGATGGTGGCCGTCGCCCTGCGCACCGGCATCATCCACTGACCACCGCACCCGACGTCCAGCACCCCGCACGCACCCCTTCCCCCCGCACCCCGGGTCTGCGTATCCCGCACTTCTCACCCCCGTCCCGCACTCCGAGCCGCCACTCCCCCGTCACCCGCTCCCTCGCCGGCCTCTTCCCCGGGCCGCTCCGCCGCCGCGCCGCCGCGGCCTTCGCTGACGTGAACGGCGTCGAGCCGCCGGCGCCCGCCCGCGTCCGACGCGGCCGTCACCCCTCTCCCGCACGGACCTGACCGGTTCACGACCCTCCCGCGCCCGTCGACGGAACGTTCCGTCGACGGGCGCGGTCCATCCACGGATACCCTTGACAGGTGACCGACGCCCAAGAAACCGCAGCAGACAGTTCACTGCGAACCACCGGGGGCGCTCCTCCGGAAGACGGCGGATCTTCTGCTACGGAGGCGCCGATCCCTTTGCTGGAGCCGCGTGAGGGCATTCCGCCCGTGATCGCGGACGAGGCCGCCCTGGCCGAGGTGATCGCCGCCTTCGCCACCGGATCCGGCCCCGTCGCCGTCGACGCCGAGCGCGCCTCCGGCTACCGCTACGGACAGCGCGCGTACCTCGTGCAACTGCGCCGCCAGGGCGCGGGCAGCGCGCTGATCGACCCCGTGGCCTGTCCCGACCTGTCGGCGCTCGGCGAGGCGCTGTCCGGCGTGGAGTGGGTGCTGCACGCCGCGACCCAGGACCTGCCGTGCCTGCGCGAGATAGGCATGGTGCCGACGCGGCTGTTCGACACCGAGCTGGCCGGGCGGCTCTCCGGTTTCCCGCGGGTCGGTCTGGGCGCCATGGTCGAGGGCGTGCTCGGCTTCGTCCTGGAGAAGGGGCACTCCGCCGTCGACTGGTCCACCCGCCCGCTCCCCGAGCCCTGGCTGCGGTACGCGGCCCTCGACGTCGAGCTCCTCGTCGACCTGCGGGACGCGCTGGAGAAGGAGCTGGACCGGCAGGGCAAGCTGGAGTGGGCCCAGCAGGAGTTCGACGCGATCGTGTCCGCGCCGCCGCCGGAGCCCCGCAAGGACCCGTGGCGCCGTACGTCCGGCATGCACAAGGTGCGCCGGCGGCGGCAGCTCGCCGTGGTGCGCGAGCTGTGGCAGACCCGGGACCGGATCGCGCAGCGCCGGGACGTCTCGCCGGGCAAGGTGCTGTCGGACGCGGCCATCGTCGAGGCGGCGCTCGCCCTGCCGGGCACGGTGCACGCGCTGTCCGCGCTGAACGGGTTCGGGCACCGGATGGGGCGGCGGCAGCTGGAGCAGTGGCAGGCCGCGGTGGACCGCGCCAGGGCGCTGCCGGAGGCGCAGCTGCCGCAGCCGGGGCAGCCGGTGGCGGGGCCCCCGCCGCCGCGGGCGTGGGCCGACAAGGACCCGGTGGCCGCCGCGCGGCTGTCGGCGGCGCGCGCCGGCGTGTCCGCGCTGGCCGAGGAGCTGGCCCTGCCCCAGGAGAACCTGATCACGCCGGACACCGTGCGGCGAGTGTGCTGGGAGCCGCCGGCGGTGGTCGACGCGGCGTCCGTGGCAGCGGCGCTGAGCGGACACGGCGCGCGGCCGTGGCAGGTGGAGCTGGTGACGCCGGCGCTGGTGACGGCGCTCATGGCCAAGGGGGCGTGAGCGCCGTGGGGGCGGGGCGGCCGCGGGGCCGCCCCGGCCGGTCGCGCGGTGCCCCGCGCCCCTGAAGGACGGGTGGCGGCAGGTCGGGATCGCGCCATTCGGGTGAGACGGGCGGTGTGACCTTCGCCGCTCGGCCCGGGGGGACTGGGCAGCTACGTTACCCACAAGTAGCATGGTGGTGAGCGCGCGCTCAGCGCATGCGTGCCGCAGCAGTGCCCACCCCGCACCCTGGAGGAGAGCCATCGTGCCTCGTACCGTCAGGGACGTCGTCTTCGTCGACGGCGTCCGCACCCCGTTCGGCAAGGCGGGCCCGAAGGGCATCTACCACGAGACCCGCGCCGACGACCTCGTCGTGAAGGCGATCCGGGAACTGCTGCGCCGCAACCCGGGTCTCGACCCCCAGAAGATCGACGAGGTCGCCATCGCCGCGACCACGCAGATCGGTGACCAGGGCCTGACCATCGGCCGTACCGCCGGCATCCTCGCGGGCCTGCCGCAGTCGGTGCCCGGCTACTCCGTCGACCGGATGTGCGCGGGCGCGATGACCGCCGTGACCACCACGGCCGGTTCCATCGCCTTCGGCGCGTACGACGCCGTCATCGCCGGTGGTGTCGAGCACATGGGCCGCCACCCGATGGGCGAGGGCGTCGACCCCAACCCGCGGTTCGTCAGCGAGAAGCTGGTCGACGAGTCCGCCCTGTTCATGGGCATGACCGCGGAGAACCTGCACGACCGCTACCCGCACATCACCAAACTGCGCGCCGACGAGTACGCGGTCCGCTCGCAGGAGAAGGCCGCCAAGGCCTACGCCAACGGCAGGATCCAGCAGGACCTGGTGCCGATCTCGGTACGCCGCACCGACCCCGACGCGGGTGAGACGGGCTGGGGGCTGGTCACCGCCGACGAGCCGATGCGCCCGGGCACCACGCTGGAGAACCTGGCGAACCTCAAGACCCCGTTCCGCGTCCACGGCCGGGTCACCGCCGGCAACGCGGCCGGCCTGAACGACGGCGCCACCGCCTCGATCATCGCCTCCGAGGACTTCGCCCGCGAGAACGGCCTGCCGGTGCGGATGCGCCTGGTCTCGTACGCCTTCGCGGGCGTCGAGCCGGAGGTCATGGGCTACGGCCCGATCCCGGCCACCGAGAAGGCCCTCGCCAAGGCGGGCCTGTCCATCGAGGACATCAACCTCTTCGAGATCAACGAGGCCTTCGCCGTCCAGGTCCTGGCCTTCCTCGACCACTACGGCATCGCCGACGACGACGCGCGCGTCAACCAGTACGGCGGCGCCATCGCCTTCGGCCATCCGCTGGCCTCCTCCGGCGTCCGCCTGATGACGCAGCTGGCCCGCCAGTTCGAGGAGCAGCCGCACGTCCGCCACGGCCTGACCACCATGTGCGTCGGCTTCGGCATGGGCGCGACGGTCATCTGGGAGAACCCGCACTTCGAGGGGGACAAGTGAGCACCACCGCCGAGCTTCTGCAGCAGGCCTCGGACCTGTTCCCGGACGAGGTCGTCACGACCGCGCACGTACGCCACTTCGACCTCCCCCTGGGCGCCGGGCGCTTCGCCCTGATCACCCTGGACAACGGCCTGGACCACACCAAGCCGACCACCTTCGGGCCGCAGTCGCTGGCGAACCTCGACGCCGCGATCGACCAGGCCGAGAAGGAGGCCGCGGACGGCGAGATCGTCGGCGTCGGCATCACCGGCAAACCGTTCGTCTTCGCCGTCGGCGCCGACCTCAAGGGCGTCGAGCTGCTGACGGAGTGGGAACACGCGCACGCCATCGGCAAGGGCGGCCACGACGTCTTCAAGCGGCTGTCCGGGCTCGCCGTGCCGACGTTCGCGTACTACAACGGCGCCGCGATGGGCGGCGGCGTCGAGGTCGGCCTGCACTGCACCTACCGCACGGTGTCCGCGGCCGTCCCCGCCTTCTCCCTCCCCGAGGTCTTCCTCGGCCTGGTCCCCGGCTGGGGCGGCTGCACCCTGCTGCCGAACCTGATCGGCGCCGACAAGGCCGTCTCGGTGATCATCGAGAACAGCCTCAACCAGAACAAGCAGCTCAAGGGCGCGCAGGTCTACGAGCTGGGCATCGCCGACGCGATCTTCGAGGGCGCCGACTTCCTGGAGCAGTCGCTGATCTGGACGGCGGCCGTCCTCAAGGGCGAGATCGTCGTCGAGCGCCCGGTGATCGACCGCGGCGAGGGCTGGGACCAGGCCGTCGCCAAGGGCCGCTTCATCGCCGACTCCAAGGTGCACGGCGCCGCCCCGGCCGCCTACCGCGCCCTCGACATCATCGCCGCCGCCAAGAACGGCGACCTCCAGCAGGGCTACGACGCCGAGGACCAGGCGCTCGCCGACCTGATCATGGGTGGCGAACTGCGCGCCGGCATCTACGCGTTCAACCTGGTGCAGAAGCGGGGCAAGCGCCCGGCGGGCGCCCCGGACAAGAACCTGGCGCGCCCGGTCGGCAAGGTCGGCGTCGTCGGCGCCGGCCTGATGGCCTCTCAGCTCGCGCTGCTGTTCCTGCGCCGCCTGGAGGTCCCGGTCGTCCTGACCGACATCGACCAGGAGCGCGTCGACAAGGGCGTGGGCTACGTCCACGCCGAGATCGACAAGCTGCTCGGCAAGGGCCGGATCGGCCAGGACAAGGCCAACCGCCTCAAGGCGCTGGTCACCGGAGTCCTGGACAAGGCCGAGGGCTTCGCGGACGCGGACTTCGTCATCGAGGCCGTGTTCGAGGAGATGGGCGTCAAGCAGCAGGTGTTCGCGGAGGTCGAGGCGGTCGCCCCCGCGCACGCGATCCTCGCCACCAACACCTCGTCCCTGTCCGTGACGGAGATGGCGTCGAAGCTCGAGCACCCCGAGCGGGTCGTCGGCTTCCACTTCTTCAACCCGGTCGCGGTGCTGCCGCTGCTGGAGATCGTCCGCGGCGAGCGGACCGACGACGCCTCGCTGGCCACGGCGTTCGCCGTCGCCAAGAAGCTGAAGAAGACCGCGGTGCTGGTCAAGGACGCCCCGGCGTTCGTCGTCAACCGCGTCCTGACCCGCTTCATGGGCGAGATCCAGAACGTCATCGACGAGGGCACCCCGGTCGAGGTGGCGGAGAAGGCGGTCGAGCCGCTGGGCCTGCCGATGTCCCCGCTGGTGCTGCTGGAGCTGGTCGGCCCGGCGATCGGCCTGCACGTCTCGGAGACGCTCAACCGGGCGTTCCCGGACCGCTTCACGGTCTCCCCGAACCTCAAGGCGGTCGTCGCGGCGGGCAAGCGCGGCTTCTACGTCTACGACAGCGGCAGGCCCGAGCTGGACCCGGAGGTCGCCGCGCTGCTGAAGCAGGGCGACACCGTCCTCACCGAGGAGCAGGTGCGGGCCCGGGTGCTGGACGCGGTGGCGCGGGAGATCGGGCTGATGCTCGACGAGGGCGTCGTCGCCGAGGCCCAGGACATCGACCTCTGCCTGATCACCGGCGCCGGCTGGCCCTTCCACCTGGGCGGCGTCACGCCGTACCTGGACCGCGAGGGCGTCTCCGAGCGGGTGAACGGCAAGCGGTTCCTCGAGCCGGGGACCGCGAGCGTCCCGGCCTGACCGTCCGACGCGCCGGAGGGCCTCCGCCACCGTGGTGGCGGGGGCCCTCCGGCGTTCCCTCAGCCGCCGGCCGGTGCCGCGGCGTCCAGCCTGGCCTTCAGCTCGGCGTTCTCCGCCTCCAGCAGGGCGATGCGCTTGCGGGCGAAGTACAGCTCCATGACGGCGTCCTGGAATTCGGCGACGAGTTGCTCGGGGGTCAGTTCCATCGCGACGCCCCTTACGCCGGTGCGAGCCGGGTGACGGTGCCGTTGCCGCCCTTCCAGTACAGGGCTCCGGCCTGAGCGTAGAGCGAGCCGCCGCCGGCCGAGGCGGGCGCGTTGGTCGGTGCCGCGTCGACGTCCGCGAGCCGCACCGCGCCCTCGGCGAGCAGGGCGGACGGGGCGTCGGCCGACTGGACCACGTGGAGCTGGGACTGCGGCGTGGCCCCGCGGGCGATGCCGATGCCGGTCCGGCCGGTGCCCTTGACCACGAAGTCGTCCAGGCCCTCGTTGTTGCGCAGGACCAGCAGCGCGCCCTTGGTCGGGCCGTCCGTCGCGGTCAGGTAGATGCCCTGCGAAGCGGTGCCGCTGACCTTGAGGTCGATCGACAGGGCGGAGGCGCTCGCGTCGGAGCCGTCGGCGTACCCGTTGTGGGAGATCTTCAGCGTGCCGCGGCCGGTCTCCTTGCCGCTGAGGTACATGGCCGAGGTGTCCGGGTTGGCCGAGGTGACGTTCAGCGCCACCGCCTCCCCGGACGTCGCCTTCTGGTTGACGGTGACGGTGTGCGCCGTCGTCGAGCTGCTGAGGAAGTTGGCCGGCGCCGTGTAGTCGGTGTACTCGCCGACCGCGACCGCTTCCGTGGCGCCGGCGGCGACGGTCACCGCGCCCGCCGTGAAGCCCCCCAGGAACACCCTGCGTGCCAGTGGCATGTGTCCTCCCCTTTTCATGGCGAATGCACGTCCGATCGCGGACGTACGCGGGTGATCATCGCTCACCGCGCAGCCGTGGACCACCCCCGGCTGCGCTCCGCCGGGCGCGGGCCCGGCGGGTGCCGGACCGGCCGCCGGGCCGCCGGCGCCGGCCCCGGCTCGTCCTTCTGCCGGGCCGGGCGCAGTGCGCCGTCCGGTGCGAGGGTCGCCGCGACGACGCGGCCCGCGCCGTCCTCGGCGAGGGCCACCCGGGAGCCCGCCGGCTACGGCGGCCCGGACCCGGTCCACCACAGGCCCGCCGGCCGGCGGCGTACGGCTCGGCGCGGCCCGGCCCGCCCGTGACGGCGGCGAGTTCCTCGTCCACCGCGGAGCCCTTCAGGTCGTGCCGGCCGTCCGGCCGCCGCGCTCCTTCCGGCTGACGGTCCGCACGCTCCCGCCGCGGTCGCACACGAGGACGTGGACGCGTCCCTCGGCGTCCACGGCCACGGCCGGCGTCCCGGTCCGCCGGCCCCTCACGCCGGGGTGGCCGATCGGCAGCCGGTCCAGCGGGGCGAGGCGCGGGCGGAAGTGCGTGCAGTGCAGGCGCCCGCCTCGCGGCCCGACGTGGGCCGCCGGGCCGCGAGACGCGCGGGCCCGTCGGCTCCCCGGCCGGCGCGAGGCCGGGCAGCAGCCGCTGGGCGCCGCCCGCCGTGCGGGACGGCAGCCGGGCGCCGCCCGGACGGCGCTCGGCCCGGCGCCGGGCGGTCCCGCAGGCGGAGCGCAGGCGCTGATCCGCCCGTCGCGGCCCCGCGTCAGCCGGGGCCGTTCACCGCACCGGCCATGGACGCGCTCCTCCTGCCGGCGGGCGCCCCCCGGACTCCCCGGCGGCGGTCCGTGCGACCCTGGGTGTCATGACTGCCCCGCTCCTGGTCATCGTGGACGCCGCCAACGTGGTGGGTTCGGTACCCGACGGCTGGTGGCGCGACCGGCACGGCGCGGCCGAACGCCTGCGCGACCGGCTCGCGGCGGACGGACTGCCGGGCCACCCGGGGGCGGTGGACATCGTCCTGGTGGTGGAGGGCGCGGCGCGCGCGGTGCGGTCCGTGCCCGGTGTGCGGGTGGAGGCGGCGCCCGGAAGCGGCGACGACCGCTTGGTGGACCTGGTCGGCGCGGCCGGCGACCGCCCCTGCCTGGTCGTCACGGCCGACCGCGAACTCAGGCGGCGGGTGACGGCCCTGGGCGCGCAGGTGACCGGGCCGCGGGCGGTGCCCCGCTAGTGCCGCGGCCCGAGCGGCGGTACGCCCCGGCCCTACGGCTGTCCCGCGCCCCCGGCCACCCGGGCGTACAGCACCGCCCCGTCCACCTCCCCCACCTCCGCGTACCCCGCGTCCAGCACCCCGCGCAGACTCGGCAGCCGCCGCGACGCGTACGGCTTGCCGCGGGAGTCGTCCACGATCAGGGCCGGGGCACGGGCGGCGAGTTCCGCGCGGAAGGTCGGCCAGGCGCCCGCGACGCCGTACTTCTCGCCGACCCGGGGGCCGTCGCGGCCGCCGCTGTAGTTGGTGAGGAGGCCCGCGGTGAGATAGCGGCTGGCGGGGGCTCGGTCGGCGAGCCAGTACGTCTCCGGGTGCATGCCCCAGACGAGGACGCGGTCGCCGGGCGCGGTGCGGCGGGCGGTGGCCTCCGCGAGCCGCTGGGCGTGGGCGAGTTCGGGGCGCGGCGCGAGCAGGCCCCAGGCGAGGAAGAGGGCGCAGCAGCAGGCCGAGACGAGGACGGCGGCCAGCACCCGGTCGCGGGGCGCGGTCCGCAGCCCGGCCGCCGCCAGCAGGGCGAGCGGCGGCAGGAGTTGCAGGTAGTAGTGGCCGAAGAAGTGGAAGCCGGCCAGCACCGCCCCGGCCGAGGCGGCCAGCCACAGCCACAGTTCCCCCGTCCCGGCGCGGGCCGGGCGCGGCATCCGCAGCACCGGCGGCAGCAGCCCCGCGCACCCCACGGCCACCAGCGCGGTGTTGGCCAGACCCCGGGCCAGGACGTGCAGTTCGGAGCCGGTGACGGCGGCGTACGCCGCCGAACCGGTCACCGTCCAGAACAGGAACCCCGCCGGGTCGGTGACCAGGGCCGCGCACAGCACCGGCACGACGACGCCCGCCGCGAGCCGCGCCGGCCCGCCGCGCGTGCCGCCGCCCGTGCGGACGTACAGCCACAGCACCGGGAGCAGGACGGCCGCCCCGGTCTGCTTGACGAGGAAGGCCCCGGCGACGGCCGCGCCCGCCGCGGCCCAGCGGCGCCGGTCCGCGCACCACATCGCGGCGGCCGTGCACGGCAGCATGAACACCTCGAAGCCGGCGGCCTGTGCGTCCTCCGGGTTGAGCCCGACGGACACCAGCAGGTACAGCACCCCGGCGGTGCGGCCGGCCCGGTCGCCCCAGCGGCGCCGGGCGAGCGAGGCGAGCAGGACGGCGGTGAGCAGCTGCGCGAGCACCGCCAGGGCGCGCACCGGCGCCAGCGACTCGGATCCGGCCAGCGCGAAGGCCGCCTCGTACAGCCACGGCACCAGCGGCGGCTTGCGGTCCACGACCGTCTCGTACAGCTCTCCGCCGTGCGCCAGCATGCGGGCCTGTACGGCGAGGTAGCCCTCGTCGGGGCTCCACAGCGGCCGGGCGAAGGAGGGGAGGCGGGTGAGGCAGGCCAGCGCCGCCAGCAGGGGCAGCAGCCGTGTCCAGTAGCCGTGCGCCCTCCCCGAATCGACTACGGAGCGTGGCGGGGAGAGGAGCTCGACGCGCATGGGCCGTACGGTATACGGCTTCACATGTCAGACCGAAACCGGACATAAAAGGCAGACAATCGGACCGATTCACTCACTCCGTGTCGCCGGGGCGCGGGTGGGTGACCTCCTCGACCGTGGTCTCCTCGTGGCGGCCGAGGCGGCTGTGGGAGCGGCCGTACAGGAAGTAGACGACGATGCCGATCGCCATCCAGACGGCGAACCGGACCCAGGTCTCGGCCGGCAGGTTCAGCATCAGCCACAGCGAGGCCAGGACCGACACGACCGGGAGTACGGGCACCCAGGGGGTGCGGAAGGCGCGGTGCAGGTCGGGACGGGTCCGGCGGAGGATGATCACGCTGAGCGCGACGACCACGAAGGCGAACAGGGTGCCGATGTTCACCAGTGCGGCCAGCTCCTGCAACGGGGTGAAGCCCGCGAGGATCGCGATGAGCACGCCGAGCAGGATGGTCGGCCGGTGCGGTGTCCTGAACCGCGGGTGGACGCGGGAGAAGAAGCGCGGCAGCAGCCCGTCACGGCTCATCGCGAAGAAGACGCGGGTCTGGCCCAGCAGCAGGATCATGCAGACGGTGGTCAGGCCGACGGCGGCGCCGAAGCTGATGAAGCCCGCGAACCAGGGGTGCCCGGTGGCCTTGAACGCGTCGGCGAGCGGGGCGTCCACGGACAGCTCGCTGTAGTGCTGCATCCCGGTGACGACGATCGACACCGCCACGTAGAGGGCGGTGCAGATGAACAGCGAGCCGAGGATGCCGCGGGGCATGTCGCGCTGCGGGTTCTTGGTCTCCTCGGCGGCGGTGGCCACGATGTCGAAGCCGATGAAGGCGAAGAAGACCACCGAGGCGGCGGTGAAGATGCCCATCACGCCGAAGTTGGCGGGCGCCCAGCCGAACATCAGCTGGACGAGCGGCGCGTCCAGGCTCTGCCCGGCGGGCACGGGCTGCGGTTCGGGGACGAACGGGTCGTAGTTGCTGCCGGTGATGAAGAAGGCGCCGGCGATGATCACGACGAGGACGACGGTCACCTTGATGGCGACGACGACGGAGGTGACCCGGGCGGAGAGCTTCATGCCGACCACGAGGATGGCGGTGAGCACCAGTACCAGGGCGGCGGCGAGGACGTCGAAGCCGAAGCCGTCGGCGCCCTCCCGGGTGCCGAGCGCCTCGGGCAGGCGCCAGCCCGCGTTGTCCAGCAGTGAGGCGACGTACCCCGACCAGCCGACCGCGACCACCGCCGTGCCCAGCGCGAACTCCAGGACGAGGTCCCAGCCGATGATCCAGGCGGGCAGTTCCCCGAGGGAGGCGTACGAGAAGGTGTACGCGGAGCCGGCCACCGGGACGGTGGAGGCGAACTCGGCGTAGCAGAGCGCGGCGAGGGCGCAGACGACGCCGGCCACCACGAAGGCCAGCGCGACGGCCGGTCCGGCGTTGTTCCTGGCGACCGAGCCGGTGAGGACGAAGATGCCGGTGCCGATGATCACGCCGACGCCGAAGACCGTCAGGTCCAGGGCGGACAGCGACTTCTTGAGGGCGTGCTCCGGCTCCTCGGTATCGAGGATGGACTGCTCGACCTTCTTCGTCCGGAAGAGGGTGCTGCTCACGGGGTACCTCCCACGCTTGTCGTCCTCGACATGATCGAGAGGGGGCTCAGTCCGTATGCCCCCGCGCGAGCAGCCTCACGCGAACAGGCCGGTTCCGCCACTCCTCACAGTGGTGGAACCGGCCCATTCAGAGGTTCCCGGTGGCGCGGGATCAGTCGCGCGCGGCCTCGATCTCGTCGGCGGCGGTCCGCTCGTAGCGTCCGTCCAGCCGGGAGACCAGGCCGGTGACCTGGCGGGCGATGTCCGGGGCGGTCAGCCCGATCTCCGCCATGACCTCCGCGCGGGAGGCGTGGTCGAGGAAGCGCGGCGGGATGCCGAAGTCGCGCAGCGGTACGTCGACGCCGGCGTCCCGCAGGGCCTGGGCGACGGCCGAGCCGACACCGCCGACACGGGAGTTGTCCTCGACGGTGACGACCACGCGGTGCCGCTCGGCGAGCGGGGCCATGGCCTCGTCGACGGGCTTGACCCAGCGCGGGTCGACGACGGTGGTGGAGATGCCCTGCCGGTCGAGCAGCGCGGCGATCTCCAGGCACATCGGGGCGAGGGCGCCGACCGAGACGAGCAGCACGTCGGGGCTGGTGGTGCCGGGCTCGCGCAGCACGTCCATGCCGCCGATCCGGCCCACGGCGGGCACGGCCGGGCCGACCGCGCCCTTGGAGAAGCGCACCACGGTCGGCGCGTCGTCGACGTCGACGGCCTCCCGCAGCTGGGCGCGCACCTGCTCGGCGTCGCGCGGGGCGGCGAGCCTCAGGCCCGGGACGACCTGGAGGATCGACATGTCCCACATGCCGTTGTGGGAGGCGCCGTCGGTGCCGGTGATGCCGGCCCGGTCGAGCACGAAGGTCACCCCGCACTTGTGCAGGGCGACGTCCATCAGGACCTGGTCGAAGGCGCGGTTGAGGAAGGTGGCGTACACGGCGAAGACGGGGTGCAGGCCGCCGGCGGCCAGGCCCGCCGCGGAGACCGCGCCGTGCTGCTCGGCGATGCCGACGTCGTACACCCGCTCGGGGAAGACCTTGGCGAACCGGTCCAGGCCGACCGGCTGGAGCATCGCGGCGGTGATGGCGACGATGTCCTCGCGCTCCTTGCCGAGCTCGACCATCTCGTCGCCGAAGACGGAGGTCCAGTCGGCGCCGGAGGAGGCGATCGGCAGGCCGGTGTCGGGGTGGATCCTGCCCACGGCGTGGAAGCGGTCGGCCTCGTCCTGGAGGGCGGGCTGGTAGCCGCGGCCCTTCTCGGTGAGGCAGTGCACGATGACCGGGCCGCCGAAGCGCTTGGCCCGGGAGAGCGCGGACTCCAGCGCCTCGATGTCGTGGCCGTCGATCGGGCCGACGTACTTCAGGCCGAGGTCCTCGAACATGCCCTGCGGCGCGATGAAGTCCTTCAGGCCCTTCTTGGCGCCGTGCAGGGTGTCGTAGAGCGGACGGCCGACGACCGGGGTGCGCTCCAGCACCTCCTTGGTGCGCGCCAGGAAGCGCTCGTAGCCGTCCGTGGTGCGCAGCGTGGCGAGGTGGTTGGCGAGACCGCCGATGGTGGGGGCGTAGGAGCGCTCGTTGTCGTTGACGACGATGACCAGGGGGCGGTCCTTGGCGTCGGCGATGTTGTTCAGCGCCTCCCAGGCCATGCCGCCGGTGAGGGCGCCGTCGCCGATCACGGCGACCACGTGGTCGTCGCGTTCCAGCAGCTGGTTGGCCTTCGCCAGGCCGTCGGCCCAGCCGAGGACCGTGGAGGCGTGGCTGTTCTCGATGACGTCGTGCTCGGACTCGGCCTGCGAGGGGTAGCCGGACAGGCCGCCCTTCATCTTCAGCCGGGAGAAGTCCTGCCGGCCGGTGAGCAGCTTGTGCACGTAGGCCTGGTGCCCGGTGTCCCAGAGCACCTTGTCCTTCGGCGATTCGAACACGCGGTGCAGGGCGATGGTCAGCTCGACCACGCCGAGGTTGGGGCCCAGGTGGCCGCCGGTCTTGGAGACGGCCTCGACAAGGAAGGTCCGGATCTCCTCCGCCAGCTGGTCCAGCTCCTCCAGGCTGAGCCGGTCCAGATCGCGCGGTCCCGTGATGCGGGTCAGCAGCGGCACCCGTGCCTCCTTGCAGTAGAGCTGTTCGAGCTGTTGCCGGGCCAGTCGAGTCTAGTGTTCCGCCCAGGCCCCCGTTGCCAGGGCGGTGCGTCATAGGTCACGCGTTCCGCTCTACCCAGCGGAGGGCTCTCCTACGACATGGCTGTGCCCGGCACCCCTGGGGTGCCGGGCACACTGCGGGCGGTGCGGCTAGGCGCGGCCGGCCGTCTTCTGGGTCTTGCGGGTGATGGAGTCGATGACCACCGTGGTCAGCAGGACGCCCGCGGTGATCATGTACTTCACCGGCTCGGCGATGGACTCCAGCTGGAGGCCGTACTGGATCGAGACGATCACCAGCACACCGAGCAGGGCGTTCCAGGTGCGGCCCCGGCCGCCGAAGAGGCTGGTGCCACCGATCACGGCCGCCGCGATGGCGTTCATCAACAGGTCACCGGTGCCGGCGCTCTGGTTGGCGGACGCGATCTTCGACGCCAGGAACAGGCCGCCGATCGCGGCGAAGCCGCCGGAGATCGCGAAGACCGAGATGCGCACCGCGGTGACGTTGATGCCCGCACGCCGCGACGCCTCGACGCTGCCGCCGAGCGCGAAGACCTTGCGGCCGTACGTGGTGCGGCGCAGCACGAAGTCCGTGCCGACCAGGAACACCAGGAAGATCACGGTGGCCAGCGGCAGGCCCTTGTACTGGTTGTACATGAACGCCGCGGCGAAGGAGACCACCGCCAGCAGCACCGTGCGCAGCAGGGTGTCGCTCATCGGCCGGGACGGGACGCCCGCCGCCTCGCGGCGCCGGTTGCCGAGGAACGAGGTGATGAAGAAGATCGCGGTGACCACGGCCGCCAGGCCGTAGGCGGCGGCGACGTCCGTGAAGAAGTACGTGGTCAGCTGGCCGATCAGGCCCTCGCTGTCCAGGTTGATCGTGCCGTTCTCGCCCAGCGTCTGGAGCATGAAGCCCAGCCAGAACAGCAGTCCGGCCAGCGTGACGGCGAACGCCGGGGCGCCGAGCACCGCGAAGAAGAAGCCGTGCGCGGCGCCGATGGCGGCACCCGCGACGACGGCGAACAGCACCGCCGCCCACTCCGGCCAGCCCTGGTTCACCGCGAGCACGGCGGCGATGGCGCTGGACGCGCCGCTGACCGAGCCGACCGACAGGTCGATCTCGCCGAGCAGCAGCACGAAGACGATGCCGACCGAGATCATGCCGGTGCCGACCATCGTGACGGTGATGTCACTGATGTTCTGCGCGGACAGGAACGCGGAGTTCAGGCTCTGGAAGACGACGCAGATGACGATCAGGCCGATGACGACCGGGATGGAGCCCAGTTCGCCCGCCTTCATCTTGCGCTTGAACTCGCCGAGGTAGCCGGCCAGGCCCTGCTCGCGCACCAGCAGCCGGGGGTCGACCGCGGTCACCGCGGCGGCGGCCGCCTCGGGGTTCTCGACGGCGTGCGCGTCCGCCGTCGGCGTGGAGGTCTTGTCGGTGCTCACTGGGAAACCTCCCCGTTCGTGCGCGCCGCACGGCGGGTCACGGCGTTGTCGGTGGCGCCGGTGATGGCGGAGATGATCTCCTCCTGCGAGGTCGTCTTGACCTCGAAGACGCCGTTGTTGCGGCCGAGGCGCAGCACCGCCACCTTGTCGGCGACGGCCTTCACGTCGGCCATGTTGTGGCTGATCAGGATCACGGCGTGGCCGCGCTCCCGCAGCCGCTCCACCAGGTCGAGGACCTGGGCGGTCTGCTCGACGCCGAGGGCGGCGGTCGGCTCGTCGAGGATGACGAGCTTGGGCTCGCCGAGCATCGAGCGCGCGATGGCCACGGTCTGGCGCTGACCGCCGGAGAGCGAGGCGATCGGGATGCGCACGCTGGGGATGCGGATGGAGAGCGTGGTCAGCAGCTCGCGCGAGCGCCGCTCCATCTCGACCTCGTCCAGGACGCCCCACTTCCTCAGCTCACGGCCGAGGAAGAGGTTGCCGACGACGTCGATGTTGTCGCACAGCGCGAGGTCCTGGTAGACCGTCGCGATGCCCAGGGCCTGGGCGTCGTGCGGCCGGTTGATCGACACGGCCTTGCCTTCCCATTCGATGACGCCCTCATCGATGGGGTGCACGCCGGCGATCGTCTTGACCAGCGTGGACTTTCCGGCGCCGTTGTCGCCCACCAGGGCGACCACCTCACCGGCGTGGACCTCAAGCTCTACGTCGGTGAGCGCCTGGACGGCACCGAATCGCTTGGAGACCCCGCGCAACGCCAGCACGGGCGTAGCGGACACGTGAACCATCTCCTTCGCCGCCTGACCCGGCGGGAGGTTGTGCAGAAAGACTGGGGGGATGTTCCGTCCGGCGCCCCGCTACGAGCTTGCGGGGCTGTGTATGACGCGAGGCGCCGGAGGAGCCTTGGGGTGCGGCCGTTCCGCGGGGAACCCGGGGACCGGGTTCCCGTGGTCCGGGAAGAGCCCCGTGGACCGGGAAGGGCCGGGACCGGACTAGGCGCCGATGCCGAGCTCGTCGCAGGCTGCCTTGTAGTTGCCGGTGCAGATCTCGTCGGCGGTGTAGATGCCGTCCTTGATCACGGTGTCGTTGATGTTGTCCTTGGTCAGGGAGACCACCGGGACCAGGACCGAGGGGACGTCCTTGGCGCTGTCGCTGGAGACCTTGTCCTTGGCGAGGGCGCTCAAATCCTCGCCCTTGGCCAGGGCGACCGCCATCTCGGCGGCGACCTCGGCCTCCTGCGGGTAGGACTTGTAGACGCTCATGAACTGCTCGTCGGTGATGATGCGCTGCACGGCGGCGAGCTCGGCGTCCTGGCCGGTGACCGGGATGTCGGCGATGCCGGCGGCCTTCAGGGCGGTGATGATGCCGCCCGCCATGCCGTCGTTGGCGGAGTAGACGCCGGCGATCCTGTCCTTGCCCAGCGCCGAGATCGCCGACTCCATGTTGGCGTTGGCGTTGTCCGGCGACCACTCCTTGGTGTCGAACTCGCGGCCGATCTTCACCTTGCCGTCGAGAACGGAGTGCGCGCCCTTCTTGAACTGGGCGGCGTTCGGGTCGGTGACCGAGCCGTTCATCATGACGATCTGGCTGTCCTCGGCCTCGGCGCCCAGCGCCTGCAGCAGGGCCTCGCCCTGGGTCCGGCCGACCTCCTCGTTGTCGAACGAGGTGTAGGCGCTGATCGGGCCCTCGGCGAGGCGGTCGTAGGCGACGACCTTGATGCCGGCGTCGGCGGCCTTCTGCACGGAGTTCTTGATCGCCTTGGCGTCCACGGCGTCCAGGATCAGCACGTCCACCTGATTGGTGATCATGGTGTCGACCTGCTGCGCCTGGAGGTTGGCGTCCTGGCGGGCGTTGTTGTACTGGATCTCCGCCTTGTTGTTCGTCAGCTCCTTGATCTTCTTCTCGATCAGCGGCCGGTCGAACTTCTCGTAACGCGCGGTCTTGTTCTCCGGCAGGAGCAGGCCGACCTTGATGTTGTCGCCCGTGGCGGCGGAGCTGGTGGCGTCGCTGTCGCCACCCGCCTCCTCAGCACTGCCACAGGCGGCGAGCGAGACGGCCATCGCACCGGCGGCGACGACGACGGCGGCACGACGCATACGCGTGTTCACTTCATAACCTCCCTGACGAGGCCGCGTCGTTGCGGCCGAGGTGGCTGGAAGTCAACTCGGCCGCACGTGCGACGTCAAGAAGTAAATCCTTAACGGGTTGGCAACGGTGCCATCCGTTCTCTAAGTGAAGGCAGGTGTGACCGTCGGGAACACGCCAGTGGCACTCCCGTCCAAAAGCATCGAATCGCCCATCTCGCCGAGAGCCAGGGCGAGCGCCCCGAGCACCTCCGCGCGGCCCCCAAGTGCCCCGGGAAGCACGGACAGTTGACGCGCGGCGCTGGGGATGGCGTAACGCCCGACGGACTCCCTGATCGGCCCGAGCACCAGCTCTCCGGCCTCGGCGAGATCACCGCCCAGGACCACCCGGCTCGGGTTCAGCAGATTGCACAGGTTGGCGACTCCGCTGCCGACGTGACGGCCGACGTCGGCGACCACCCGACGGCAGCCCGGGTCGCCGTCCCGCGCCAGCCGTACGACGCCCTCCATGGTCAGGTCGCTGCCGTGGCTCGACTGGAGGAGCGGGAGCACGTACCGGGCGGCCGCGAAGGTCTCCAGGCAGCCCCGGTTGCCGCAGCGGCAGACGGGGCCGGACTCATCGAGCGTGATATGCCCTATTTCTCCGGCCGTGCCGCCCGGACCGCGGTAGATCTTCCCGTCGATCACCAGGCCGGCGCCGACACCGCTGGCGACCTTGATGTACGCCAGGTCCCGCACGCCCTTGCCGCTGCCCCACACCAGCTCGCCCAGGGCGCCCAGGTTGGCGTCGTTGTCCACGTGCACCGGTACGCCGAGCCGCCCCCGCAGCTCCTCGGCGGGCCGGGCGCCGGTCCAGCCGGGCAGGATGGCGGTCGAGCCCAGTGTCCCGGACTCCACGTCGATCGGCCCGGGCACGCCGAGACCCACCCCGGCGATCTTGCCCCGGTCCACGCCGGTCGCCGCGATCAGCCGGTTGACCAGCTCCTCCGCCCGGTCGAAGCCCTGCGCGGCGGAGGCGTCGACGTCCAGTGGCTCGGACTCCTCGGCGAGCACCTGGTGGGCGAGGTTGCCGACCGCGACGCGCAGGTGGGTGTGGCCGAAGTCGACGCCGATGACGATCCCGGCGTCACCGCTGAGCGAGACGCTGCGGGCCCGGCGGCCCCCCGCGGAGGTGGGCGTGACCTCGACCGTTCCGCCGTCCTTGAGCTCGCGGACGATGTTGGAGACCGTCGCCGCGGACAGACCGGTCGCCCTTGCGATCTCCGCCTGGGTGAGGGATCCGGCCAGCCGTACGGCTCGGACCACACGTTCCAGGTTGGCTCGGTGCAGCGACGACTGCGACCCCGGAGTCTCCACGACGACCTCCTGCGCGCGGGACCGCAGCGATGAGGCCCCGTCTATGTCCAACTAGTACTCCAGTGCGGTTTCGTGATCTATCCAGCGGGTTCGCCGACGGCTCGTC